>JBCCVY010000196.1:0-6825 GCA_039194725.1 Pseudomonadota bacterium | reverse complement strand
GTTCACGGCCACGAATGCCTTGCCGCGGCGCTCGCTTTCACCCTGGATGGCCCGGGCTATCATTTCCTTGCCCGATCCGCTTTCACCCTCGATCAGGACCGGAATGTTCGAGTGAGCCGCCCGTTTGCCGAGCTTCACCACGCTGGACATGGCCGGGCTGGCGATGATCAGGTCATCGAACGACATTTCGCCAGACACTTTCTGGTTCAGCCGCTTCACTTCCTCGGTCAGCGCGTTGACTTTCAGCAGGTTCTGTATGGAAACTTTCAACCGCTCCGGGTTGACCGGCTTGACCACGAAGTCATCGGCTCCCGCCCGCATGGCCTTGACCACGGTTTCAATGGAGCCCTGGGCAGTCTGCACGATGACCGGAACCGACGTCCGGTAGGCCGACAGTCGTTCGAGAAATTCAAGCCCGTCGATTTCCGGCATCACCAGATCGAGAATGATCAGGTCGACCGGTTTGGAGCGGCTTGCCTCAAGAATGTCGAGGCCCTGGCTGGCGCCGTCGGCGGTGACGGTTTCAAACCCATATCGCTTGACCAGCTCTTCGAGAATACGGCGCTGCGCCGGGTCGTCGTCAACAATCAGAATTTTATGTGCCATGCTGTCTCTTTTGCTTACTCACAGCCGTCTCAGGATCGAAAGCGCACAATGAACGGGCCTGTCTGAATGTTCCCACGGGTTCACTCCATATGCTTCACCTGGGCACTGTGCCCTAGAGGGGTAAATGGCAGCTTAAAATTGGGCCACTTTGATACAAGTTGATGATTTTCTGGAAATCTTGGTGAAATCCGCTTGTTTGCAGCAGATTGAGCGGTCATATGTGCAATTCACACCCTGTTTTTCCCGTTTCGGCACCTGACCATCTGGAGTGAAAATGCGTAATCCGACTATGAATTGGCAGAAATCCTCATCCTCAAATGTGACCGGAGCCGATTTGGGGGAGCTGCCGGAATGGAATTTGACCGACCTTTATCCGGGACCGGATTCAGCCGAGTTCAAGGCCGGGATGGAACAGGCGGCATCTGACGCAGGCCGGTTTGCCGAAACCTATCAGGGCAAGCTTGAAGACATGCTCGAGGCCGGCAAAGGCGGCGAGGCGCTGGCCGGAGTGATCCGCGAGTATGAGGCCATGTCCGACCTGTTTGGGCGCCTCGGCTCATTCATGATGCTGCACTACGTGGGCGACACAACCGACCCCGACAGGCAAAAGTTCTATGGCGACGTTTCCCAGAGGCTCACCGCAATAACGACCGGACTGGTGTTTTTCGAGCTGGAGTTCAACCGGCTTGACGGCAATGCGCTGGAGCTGGCGATGGGGTCATCGGCCGGGCTGGCTCACTATCGGCCCTGGATCGAGGATTTGCGCAAGGAAAAGCCGTTTCAGCTGGAAGACCGGGTGGAGCAACTGTTCCATGAAAAGTCGGTGACCGCGGCCGGCGCCTGGAACCGATTGTTTGACGAAACCATGGCGGCTCTGAAGTTTGATGTGGACGGTGAGGAACTGGCCCTCGAACCGACCTTGAACATGCTGATGTCCAAGGATGGCAACCAGCGTAAAACAGCAGCCGAAGCACTGGCAAAAGTGTTCAAGGCCAATATCTCGCTGTTTGCCTCGATCACCAACACACTGGCCAAGGACAAGGAGATCTCCGACCGCTGGCGCGGCTTTGAAGACGTGGCCGACAGCCGCCATCTGGCCAATCGCGTCGAAGGCCCGGTGGTCGATGCGCTGGTCGAAGCGGTACGCGGTTCGTACCCGAAACTGTCGCACCGCTACTATGCCATGAAAGCGAAATGGCTGGGCATGGACCGGATGATGCACTGGGACCGCAATGCGCCTCTGCCGGACCAGGATGACAGCAAGATCGGCTGGGATGATGCCCAGACGACGGTTCTGGACGCCTATGCCGGTTTTGCCCCGGAAATGGCCGACATTGCACGGCGTTTCTTTGACGAGCGCTGGATCGATGCCCCGGTACGACCGGGCAAGTCGTCCGGTGCCTTTTCACACCCGACCGTGCCCTCGGCGCACCCGTACGTGATGCTGAACTACCAGGGCAAGACACGTGACGTGATGACACTGGCGCACGAGCTCGGCCACGGCGTGCACCAGGTGCTGGCGTCGGATCAGGGCGCGCTGATGGCATCCACGCCTTTGACCCTGGCCGAAACAGCTTCGGTGTTCGGCGAAATGCTCACCTTCCGCTCGCTGCTCAGTCAGACCAGCGATCCGAAGACCCGGAAAATCCTGTTGGCCGGCAAGGTTGAGGACATGCTCAACACGGTGGTTCGCCAGATAGCGTTTTACTGTTTCGAACGGGAGGTGCACCTGGCGCGCCGCGACGGCGAACTGACGGCCGAGCAGCTGGGTGAGATCTGGGTCAAGACCCAGAAGGAAGCGCTCGGGGAGGCGATCGAGTTCGGTCCCGGCTATGAAAACTTCTGGGCCTACATTCCGCACTTCATCCATTCGCCGTTTTACGTCTACGCCTATGCCTTCGGCGACTGTCTGGTGAACTCGCTGTATGCCAGGTACCTGGAGGCGGAAGACGGGTTCCAGCACAAGTATTTCGAGATGCTCAAGGCCGGCGGCACCAAGCACCATTCCGAATTGCTGCGGCCGTTCGGGCTGGACGCAACCGACCCCGGCTTCTGGGGCAAGGGACTGTCCATGCTCGAAGGCTTCATCGACGAGCTGGAACAGATGGAAGCCGAGGCTTGATCTGAGGTGACATGAGAGATCTATCCGCCCATTCAGCCCTGAACCCGGACAAGTTGCCGAGACCGTTCTCGGTGGGGCTGTCGGCGCTCGAGCCGATTGATTGGATCATGCCGGACATCCATCTGGCGGACCAACTGCGTGCCAAGGCAGAGCACTTCGCTCAGCGTCGCGAAGCGGTGTTCCAGGCGGAAGCCGACACGCTTGATGCCCAGGCCGAGACGCTTGAACTGCTGCTGGACTATCTGCCTCGCGCCCATCCGGAGATCTACCGGGTGTCGGGTGACAGCGTGACGGTGGCGCCTGCCAGCATGACATTGAAGGTTTCACACTACGTCCACGCGCCGCTGGAACTTGCCTGTCGGCTGGTTCAGGACGATCTCGTCATCATGCGCAAGGGCGATGCCGGATACCGCATTGCGGCGGCTGCGGTATGTTTTCCGTCCACCTGGGTGCTGGCGGACAAATTTTCCAAACCGATTGCAGAGGTTCACGGTCCGGTGCCCGGCTTCGGGCCGGGAACCAGAACCGCGAAGCTGATCGACCGGATTTTCGACAACCTCAAGCATGGCCACCCGGTGCAGCGCTGCAACTGGCCGATCTACGAGGTGCCGGACCTGCACCATCCGTTCAGCCATTCAACCCATACCAGGTGGACCGACACGTCTGGCGGGTTCTTCACGGGAACCTGGCTGCGTGCCGAACGCCAGACCCTGACACGGCTGCCGGCCAGCGGTGATGTTCTGTTTACAATCCAGATCGTAGTCGATCCCGTTTCACTGCTCATGACACATCCGGACAGATGTCAGATCGCGGCCCGGCTGAAACATCATGTTGAAAGCCTTGATGCAGCGGAGCTCGCCTACAAGGGAATTTCCGGTCATCGCGACGTGGTTCTGGCAGAACTGTCCGCGCTGGCGGAACAGGATGAAACGTGAACGGGAAATCAGATAGCAAGGATGCCGAGGCCAATTCCCTGACCGGCCGGCTGTCACGGTACGCAAAAGTCGGCAGCGGTGTCGGGTCTGCCGCAGCCCGGGTTGCCGCAAGCCGGGCCTTTTCATCCGACAAGGATCACTCGGCGGAAGCGAAGCTGTTCCGACAGGCGCTCGGAACGCTGAAGGGCCCGCTGATGAAGGTTGCGCAATTGATGGCAACCATCCCCGAAGCGCTGCCGGCCGAGTTTGCGGAAGAGCTGGCGCAGTTGCAGAACGAGGCGCCGGCCATGGGCTGGCCGTTCGTGCGCCGCCGCATGGCAGCGGAGCTTGGGGCGGACTGGCAGGACAGGTTCGCCTCGTTCGAGCGCGAGGCAATTGCGGCTGCCTCCCTCGGCCAGGTGCACCGGGCCAGGTCGCACGATGGCGAGGTGCTGGCCTGCAAGCTGCAGTATCCCGACATGGCGTCAGCGGTCGAAGCCGACCTGAGACAGCTCAAGGTACTGTTTGCACTGCACCGGCAGATCAGCAAGGCCATCGACACGACCGAGATTGCCGGCGAAATCGGCGCCCGGCTGCGCGAAGAGCTCGATTACGTTCGCGAAGCCGGTCACATGCGGCTGTACAAGACAATTCTGGCCGACCGTCCGGACATTCATGTCCCCAACCTGCGTGAGGAGTTGTCAACCGGGCGCTTGATCACCATGCAGTGGCTCGAGGGCCGCAAGCTGCTTGAATTCAAGGACGATACCCAGGAGGTGCGGAACCTGTTGTGCCGCAACATGTTCGACGCCTGGTGGCGGCCGTTCACCAGCCACGGCGTCATCCACGGCGACCCGCATCTTGGCAACTACACGGCCTGGTCGGACAATGCAGGCAGGCCGCAGGGTCTGAATCTGCTGGATTTCGGCTGTGTGCGCGTGTTCCCGCCCTCGTTCGTGAAAGGTGTGGTTGAGCTTTATCGGGGCTTGCAGGCCGATGACCGCGACAGGATTGTGTCGGCCTACGATATCTGGGGCTTCAAGGGCCTCAACAATGAGCTGATCGATATCCTGAATGTATGGGCGCGGTTCATCTACGGCCCGTTGCTGACCGACAAGGTCATGAAAATATCCGACGGATCGGGATCGGCAGCCCAGTATGGCCGTCAGCAGGCGTTCACGGTGCACACGCAGCTGAAGGAGAAGGGACCGGTGCGGGTGCCGCGCGAGTTCGTGTTCATGGACCGGGCCGCAATCGGGCTCGGATCGGTGTTCATTCACTTGCGTGCCGAAATGAATTTCCACCAACTGTTCGAGAACGCGCTGCAGTCGCACGATCTTGCATCGGTTGGTGAACGGCAGGCCTGCGCACTGAACGCAGCCGATGTGGCTCCGGCGATCGAGGCGGTCTGATGCCCAGCTCTTGCTGATCTGACCGGGTCGACCGATCCCGCCGGCGGAGCTCGGACACCGGTGCGATGACCGTTAAAAGGTGCGGCGTTTAAACCAGTGGAAATGCAGCCTGCGCTATTGCAAGTTGATTTTTCGGGATGGCTGCCCGTATTGTGGCAGTTTGCACTTCCTTATTGTTCACTTTCAGCTTTTCAGGGGCTTTCATAAATGTCTGAACACGACCGTTTCACTGCGGAGATCCTCGACGCATCCGGTACAACCGACCATGCGGCCACCTATAAGGGGTTCGTGAAGTACTCCGTGGCGCTTTGCATGGCCTGTTTCATCATCCTGACGTCCTTGTGCATATTTGCCTTCGGTCCCGCCGGGTCGCTGTTCTATGGCTTTGCCGGCCTGATTGTCGGCCTGATTGCGCTGATCATCGACATTCGCATTGGCTCCGGCAACTGGTTTCTCTCCGGCGGCGTCGCTGCATTGTTCG
The DNA here is from genome assembly GCA_039194725.1 of Pseudomonadota bacterium. Lineage (GTDB taxonomy): Bacteria > Pseudomonadota > Alphaproteobacteria > Rhizobiales > Aestuariivirgaceae > Anderseniella. Next base: position 1,290 of record JBCCVY010000196.1, on the reverse strand, counting down.
CCCTGTTCGCGGCCATGCTGGTTTCCTGATAGGCGTCCCCCGGCCGTCCTTGCGCATTTCACTGCATACTGACTGGAGTAGCCCATGAAGATAGCTGTCCCGAAAGAAACGGCAGCCGGTGAAAGCCGTGTTGCGGTATCTCCTGATGCCGTGAAGGCCTATGTGAAGAAGGGTCTCACCGTATGTGTCGAGCAGGGCGCCGGCGCCGGCTCCTTCATGTCCGACGATGCCTTCAAGGCGGCCGGTGCAAAGATTGCCAAGGGTGCGGCTGTGTTAAAGGATGCAGACATCGTGCTGGCGGTGCGCCGGCTGCCCGATGCCAGTGTCAAGTCGCTCAAGAAGGGAGCCATTGTTGCCGCCCAGCTCGATCCGTACGGCGACCGCAAGAATCTCGATGCGATGGCCAAGCAGGGGGCTTCGGCATTTTCCATGGAACTGGTGCCGCGCATCACCCGGGCCCAGTCAATGGATGTGCTGTCGTCACAGGCGAACCTTGCCGGCTACAAGGCAGTCATAGATGCGGCCGAACATTTCAGCCGGGCTTTCCCGATGATGATGACGGCTGCGGGCACAGTCCCTGCGGCGCGCGTGTTCGTCATGGGTGCAGGTGTGGCGGGCCTGCAGGCGATTGCCACGGCGCGGCGACTTGGCGCGGTGGTGTCGGCAACGGATGTGCGCGCGGCTGCCGGTGAACAGGTCGCCTCGCTCGGCGCGAAGTTCGTGTTCGTCGAGGGCATGGCGGACGCAGCCACCGAAGGCGGTTATGCCAAGGAGCTGTCGGCCGAGGACAAGAAGAAGCAGGCCGAGCTGGTTGCCGATCACATCAAGGGTCAGGATGTCGTCATCACGACGGCGCTGATCCCCGGGCGTCCGGCTCCTGTGCTTGTCACCAAGCAGATGGTCGAGAGCATGAAGGCCGGGTCGATCATCGTCGACATGGCGGTGGAGCGCGGCGGCAATTGTCCGCTGTCAAAGCCTGGCCAGGTCGTCGATCACAAGGGCGTTGCGATCATGGGCTACGAGAACCTGCCGGGCAAGCTGGCCGGCAACGCCTCGACACTGTACGCGAAGAACCTGCAGAATTTCGTCGATCTGATTGTGTCGCCGGAAGGTGAGATGAAGCTCGACTGGGAAGATGAAATCATCGCCGGCTGCGGGCTGATGCGCGATGGTGAAATCGTGCATTCGGTTTTGACCGAGAAGAAGGGGAACTAGAGCAATGGCAGGAATGACCCCGGAAGAGGTGACAGAAGCGGCGAAGGCCGCGGCAGAAGCTGCACGCAGCACCGC
>JBCCVY010000195.1:0-6826 GCA_039194725.1 Pseudomonadota bacterium | reverse complement strand
GTTGCGGATCCCATCGTGATATCACCAACGCAAGTTTCGTCATGTCTACTGGGCAATCTCCGCACTGTGATCCGTCTTCAGGTCAAAGGCGGCAGCCAGCAGGGCGCGGGTGTAGTCGGTTTCAGGTTCATCAAAAATCTGCTGGGCCGGGCCTTGCTCCACAACCAGGCCGTTGCGCATGACAACCACATCATTGGCCAGCGCACGCACGACCTTGAGATCGTGGCTGATGAACAGGTAGGCAAGTTCATGGTCCTTCTGCAGTTTGCGCAGCAGATCGACGATCTGCGCCTGCACGGACATGTCGAGCGCGCTGGTCGGCTCATCCAGCATGACGAACTTCGGTTCCAGCACCATGGCCCGCGCAATGGCGATGCGCTGGCGTTGGCCACCGGAAAACTCATGCGGATAGCGGTCCATCGCGGCGGCCGGAACGGCGACTTCTTCGAGCACCGTGGCAATACGTTCGGTGCGCTGGTCATAGCTTAGTTCCGGCTGCTGGATGAGCAACCCTTCCTCAACGATCTGGCGTATAGACATGCGCGGTGACAGCGAGCCGTACGGGTCCTGAAACACCACCTGCATGTCCCGGCGCAGCGGACGCATGTCCCTTTCGGTCATGCTGTCTATCCGGTCGCCCATATAGACAATCTGGCCTTCCGAGCTGATCAGTCGGAGCAATGCAAGGCCGAGGGTCGTCTTGCCGGATCCGGATTCACCGACCACGCCCAGCGTCTGGCCGGCGCGCACGGTGACGGACACGTGGTTGCACGCCTTGACGTGGCCCACGGTGCGGCGGAAAAATCCGCGCTTGATGGGAAACCAGACTTTCAGGTCCGTCGATTCGACGACAACCGGCGCAGTCGCGTCGGCCTGCGGCGGCTGTCCCTTTGGTTCGGCTTCCAGCAGCATTTTCGTGTAGGCGTCCTCGGGCTTTGCGAAAAGCGCCCTGGTTGGTCCGGCCTCGACGATCTTGCCCTGCTGCATGACACAGACATGGTCCGATACATTGCGCACGATGCCGAGATCGTGGGTGATCAGCACGATCGCCATGCCGAATTCTTTCTGCAGGTCGCGCAACAGTTCAAGAATCTGCGCCTGGACCGTGACATCGAGCGCCGTGGTTGGTTCATCGGCGATCAGCAGTTCGGGATTGTTGGCCAGCGCCATGGCAATCATCACACGCTGGCGCTGGCCGCCGGACAACTGGTGCGGGTAGGCGCCAAGCCGGCTCTCGGCGTCGCGAATGCCGACCTTGGCGAGCAGTTCCAGCGTGCGCTCGCGCGCCTGTGTTTCACCCATACCCTGATGGACGTCAAGGATTTCGCCGATCTGCCGCTCGATTGTGTGCAGCGGATTGAGCGACGTCATCGGCTCTTGGAAGATCATGGTGATGTCGTTGCCGCGCACCCGGCGCAGATCGCTCTCGTCGCTGTCGAGCAGCTCTTCACCCTTGAACATGACCGAACCGGACGGATGGTGGGCGGCCGGGTAGGGCAGCAGCTTGAGGATTGACAGTGCGGTGACCGATTTGCCGGACCCGGACTCTCCCACCAGTGCCAGTGTCTCGCCACGCTTGACCTCAAACGACACGCCGTTCACGGCATGGGTCACCTTTTCCCCCTGCCGGAAGTCGACCGCCAGGTCGGTTACACTGAGCAGAATCTCGTGGTCGCTGCTCATGAGAACGTCTTTCTGGGATCGAAGGCATCACGCACCGCCTCGCCGATGAACACCAGCAGGGACAGCATGATCGACACCACCGCAAAACCGGTCAGGCCGAGCCAGGGTGCCTGCAGGTTCGCCTTGCCCTGTGCCAGCAACTCGCCCAGCGAGGCCGAACCTGGCGGCAGGCCAAAGCCCAGGAAATCAAGCGCCGTCAGGGTGGTGACGGACCCGGACAGGATGAACGGCATGAACGTAACGGTGGCCACCATGGCGTTCGGCAGCAGGTGCTTGAACATGATCTTGCGGTCAGACAGTCCCAGCGCGCGCGCCGCCCTGACATACTCGAAGTTTCGCCCGCGCAGGAATTCCGCCCGCACCACCCCGACCAGTGCCGTCCAGGAAAACAGCAGCATGATGCCGAGCAGCAGCCAGAAGTTGGGGGTCAGGAATGCTGCCAGGATGATCAGCAGGTATAGCGTCGGGATCGATGTCCAGATTTCGATGAAGCGCTGGAAAAGCAGGTCTGTCCAGCCGCCGAAATACCCCTGCACCGCGCCTGCCGCCACGCCGACGATGGACGACAGGACGGTGAGAACGAGCCCGAACAGCACCGATATGCGGAAGCCGTAAATCAGCCTGGCGATGACATCGCGGCCCTGATCATCGGTGCCCAGCCAGTTCATGTTGCCGAAGACGCAATTGATGTCGTCAACGCCGTTGTCATAGCGCGCGCAGGCCTGTTCCTTTGACAGCGACAACGCCGGTGGCGACGGGGCAGGGCTGGGCAGTTCGTTGTTGACGGTCTGATAGCTGTAGCGGATCGGCGGCCAGATCATCCAGCCGCTGCCATTGACCTCCTCCTGGATGAACGGATCGCGAAAGTCGGTCCGCGCCAGGAAGCCGCCGAACTTCGATTCCGGATAGTCGGTGAACACCGGCATCAGTATCTCGCCCTTGTAACTGGCGATGATCGGCCGGTCGTTGGCGATAAACTCGGCAAACAGCGACGCGACAAACAGAAACAGGAAAATCCAGAATGACCAGAAGCCCCGCTTGTTGGCCCTGAACAGGGCCAGCCGACGCTGGTTGATGCCCGACAGCCGCGACGGTTTCTGCGGCTTGAGTTCAACCTGGTCTACGGCGGTGGTGGCGTCCATGGTTACACCTGCCGCGATTCAAAATCGATGCGCGGATCGATCCAGGTGTAGATCAGGTCGGTCACCAGGTTCATGAACAGCCCGAGCAGGGAAAAGATGTACAAGGTTGCAAACACAACCGGATAGTCCCGGTTGACCGCGGCTTCAAAGCCCAGCAGCCCAAGCCCGTCCAGGGAGAAAATCTGTTCGATCAGCAGCGACCCGGCGAAGAATGCCGAGATGAACGCGCCCGGAAAACCGGCAATCACGATCAGCATGGCGTTGCGGAAGACATGGCCGTACAGCACGCGCTTCTCGGTCAGCCCCTTGGCCCGCGCGGTCATCACATACTGTTTCTTGATTTCGTCCAGGAAAGAGTTTTTCGTCAGCAGTGTCATGGTGGCGAACGAAGACACCGCCAGCGCGGTGAGCGGCAGGACCAGGTGCCATGCATAGTCCACGACTTTTTCCCACCAGTTGAGGTCGGCGAAATTGTCCGACACCAGCCCTCGAAGCGGGAAGATGTTCCAGAACGAACCGCCGGCAAACAGCACCACCAGCAGGATGGCGAACAGGAACGAGGGGATGGCGTAGCCCACGATGATGACGGCCGAGGTCCACACGTCGAATTTGGAGCCGTCACGCACCGCCTTGGCCACGCCCAGGGGAATGGAAATCGCATAGGAGACAAAGGTCAGCCACAAACCCAGCGAAATCGAGACCGGCAGCTTCTCCTTGATCAGTTGCAGCACCGGCACATCCCGGAAATAGCTCTGCCCGAAATCGAATGTCGCGTAGTTCTTCAGCATGATGAAAAAGCGTTCATGCGCCGGCTTGTCAAAACCGAACTGCTCTTCCAGTTTCTTGATGAACTCCGGATCAAGGCCCTGTGCGCCGCGGTACTTGAAACTGCCTTCGCCGGCGCCGGCGCTGCCTGGCGCCTGGCCGCCGCCGACTTCGCCGCCGCCGGTGCCGCCGCCAATGCGCGCGGTTGCACCAACGTCAGTTCCTGCCAGTTGTGCGAGCACTCGCTCAACCGGGCCGCCTGGGGCAAACTGGATGATGGCAAACGAGATCAGCATTATCCCGAACAGCGTCGGGATCATCAGCAACAGTCGTTTGGCGATATATGCGCCCATGCAGTTTTCCGGTCTGGTTTCGGTTTCGTCTAAGGCAGGTTTTTCGTGATTCGCCTATGGACCGCGTTTCACACTAGCGGCCTTGGCAGCATCAATCCACCATGTGTCGAACACCGCCCTGGCGAAGCGCGGCTTGGTTTCGGGTTTTCCGAAGATATCCCAGTAGGCCAGGGTATGGGCACCCTTGTACCATTGCGGCACCCAGAACTGTTCGGCCCGCAACACCCGGTCCAACGTCCTGGCGGCAACGGTCAGGGCCTTGCGGTCTTCAGCCTGCATGATTGTGTCGATCAGCTCATCCACCGCCTCGCTCTTGATCCCGGCAAGATTGAAGCTCCCCGGTGTCTGGGCATTGGCCGACCCGAAAAACGCCTTCAGCTCGACCCCCGGTGTCTCGGACATCGAAAACCGCTGTACGGCAACGTCGAAGTCGAAATTCTTCAGCCGTTCCTGATATTGCGCGGCTTCCACCTGGCGGATGGATGCATCAATGCCCAGTAGTTTGAGATTGCGCACGTATGGACCGATGACCCGCTCGAAGGTTGGCGCAAAGATCAGGAACTCGACCCGCAACGGTTCGCCTTTGGCGTTGACCCGCGTGCCGTCCTTGATTTCCCATCCGGCTTCATTCAGCAGGTTGGCTGCGGTGCGCAACAGCTTGCGGTCCTGGCCGGATCCGTTGCTGACTGGTGGTTCATAAGCGGCATCAAATGCCGATGCCGGCAATTTGTCCTTCAGTGGCTCCAGCAAGGCGCGCTCTTCAGGCGTCGGCTCATCCGATGCGCGCAGCACCGAATTCTCAAAAAACGAGCCGGTGCGCTGATAGGCGCCGAAAAACAGGTTCTTGTTGGTCCACTCAAAGTCAAACGCCATGTCGAGCGCTTTGCGCACCCGGATATCGGCGAACTTGTCGCGCCGCATGTTGAGGAAAAACCCCTGCGCGCCCGACGCGCGTTCGTCTGGCAGGGTTTCCTTGATCAGCCGGCCTTCCTTCACTGCCGGGACATCATATTCGGTCGCCCAGCTCTTGGAGGTGAACTCTTCGCGCAAGTCCAGGTTGCCGGCCTTGATGGCCTCCAGCTCGGCGGTGCGGTCGCGGAAGTACAGCAGTTTGATTTCATCGAAATTATAGCGCCCGCGGTTGACCGGCTTGTCCTTGGCCCAGTAGTCGTCGCGCCGCTCGTAGGTGATGAACTGGCCCTGCCTGAGCTGCTTCACCTTGTAAGGTCCCGAGCCGAGCGGCGGTGCCAGCGTGGTCTTGTCGAACTCGTTGGCCTCGTAAAACGCCTTGGAGAAAATCGGCAGCAGGGCGACGGTCGCCGGCAGGTCGCGAACATTGGAGCCCTTGAACTTGTAGGTTGCCTGATATTCACCATCCACCGTGCAGCTTTCCACGTCGCCCAGCGAAATCTGGTAGCTCGGATGGCCTTTTTCCTTCAAGAGGCCGAATGTGGCGCATACGTCATCTGCGGTGAGTTTCGATCCGTCGGAAAACCGCGCCGCCTCGTCCAGCACAAATGTGACGCTCATCCGGTCTGCTGCAACATCGGCGGTTTTGGCCACCAGCGAGTAGACGGCATCCGGCTCGTTTTGATTGCGCACCATCAGTGTGTCGAACAGCAGGGTCAGTTCCTGAGCTGCGACGCCTTTCAGGATGAAACCGTTCAGACTGTCGAAGGTGATCCGGCCCGCCGTTCCAAGCGTGGTGATGCGGCCGCCCTTTGGCGCATCCGGATTCACATAGGGAAGCCGGTCAAAATCTTCAGGCAGGGCAAGTTCACCAAAAGCCGACAGGCCGTGGCGCGACTCGGCCAGCGCGGGAGCGGCGATCAACAAGGCGCCCAGTGCGCCGGCAAACAGGACCCGCATCAGGATTTCACTTTCGCTGCTTTTGCCTCGTCAAACCACCAGATGGTGGGGAAGCCGAGGGAATGATCCGGTTGCACGTCGGGTTTGCCGAAGCGGTTCCAATAAGCGACGCGCTGATACGGGATATGCCACATGGGCACGACAAAATGGTTCCACAGCAGCGCCCTGTCCAGCGCCTTGGTGGCAGCCACCAGTTCTTCCCGGTCCTTGGCGAAGATCACCTTGTCAATCAGCTGGTCGATCGCCTCATCCTTGATCCCGACCAGATTGCGGCTGCCATTGCGATCGGCGGACGCAGATCCCCAGAAATCCCGCTGTTCATTGCCGGGCGACAGGGATTGCCCCCAACTGCCAACGATGAGGTCGAAGTCAAACGTCTGCACGCGGCGCGTGTACTGGCTGTCATCGACGGTGCGCACCCTGGTCTGGATGCCCAGCAGCTTCAACTGTTGCACATAAGGCAGGACGATACGTTCAAACAGCGGCGATACCAGCAGAAACTCGATCGAGAACGCCTCACCCTTGTCGTTGCGCAGCACCCGCTTGGCATCGACCTTCCAGCCTGCTTCCTGCAGGAGCTTTGCGGCGGACCGGAGGTTCTTGCGCTTGTTCTTCTGCGAGCCGTAGACCGGATTGGTGAACTCGGTTGTGAACACTTCCGGCGGCAGCTTGTCTTTCAGCGGCTCAAGTATGGCCAGTTCGGCAGCGCTTGGCTTGCCGGTGGCTGCCAGCTCGGAATTGGAGAAGAAGCTGCTGGTGCGCACATACTGGCCAAAGAACAGGTTCTCGTTCGCCCATTCAAAGTCAAACGCCAGGTTGAGCGCCTTGCGCACACGGGCGTCCGCAAACTTCTCGCGCCTGGTGTTTATTGCAAAACTCTGCATGCCTTGTGAATTTTTCAGCGTGATCTCTTCTGTGATCACTTCACCGCGCTTCACGGCAGGAAAGTCATAGGCCGTTGCCCAGTCTTTCGATGAGTTTTCCACCCGAAAATCGTACTCATCGCCCTTGAAC
>JBCCVY010000194.1:0-6901 GCA_039194725.1 Pseudomonadota bacterium | reverse complement strand
GGCAGTTGCAACAAGGGTGGAACATCGTGTCAGAAAAATCCAAAACAGGCTCCGCGAAGAAACGCACGACTAAAAAGACAGGCACGGGTGCGCTCGACAAGACGCTTCGCAAACTGCTGTTCCGTGAAGCGGCCGAAGAAGATGTTGCCGGCCTGACCAGTGCCGACACGGTCCTGCTTGTCGAACGCGCGCGGGAGTTTCTGGACGTCAAGGCGCCGGGCCGGGTCAAGATCCGGATCGAACCCGCCGGTGTCAGCGACGGTACACTGGCACATCGCGCCATCCTGGAAATTCTGAACGATGACATGCCGTTCCTGGTCGATTCGATCATCAACGCCCTGTCGAAACGCGGCCACACTGTGCACACGATCCTGCACCCGGTGTTCACCAGCGCGCGCGACAGCAAAGGCAAATTGAAAGCGCTGGACAGTTCCAAGAAACGCTCGGGAGAGTTCCTGCGCGAGAGCTATCTGCATATTCATCTGGAGGCGCTTGCGTCTGACCGGCAGCGCGATGCGCTGATCCAGGAACTGCATGACATTCTGGAAGAGGTGCGTGCAGCGGTGGTCGACTGGCAGCCCATGCAGCACGTCATTCAGGGCAGAATTGAAAACCTCAGGACAAAGGCGTCTCCGCTGCCGACCGTGATCGTCAGCGAGACCATCGATTTTCTGAGCTGGCTGTTGAACAACAAGTTCACCTTCCTGGGCATGTGCCAGTACAACCTGGGCAAGAAGGGCGGCAAGAAGCAGATGATTGCCGACAGCAAGTCGGCGCTTGGGATACTGCGCCTGCAGAAACACCAGGTGATCCAGAATGCCGCCAAGCGCAACCTTGCAAGCTACAAGTCCGGCTACGCCATCGTGGTTGAAAAATCCGACATCATGTCCAGGGTGCACCGATCTGCCGTGATGGACTATGTGGGTTTGTATGACTTTGACCAGGCCGGAAACATTGTCGGCGAGCTGCGCGTTGTCGGCCTGTTTGCGTCCACCGCGTACACGGAGGCCGCCAGCGGCATTCCGCTGCTGCGCCGGCGCATCGAAGCGGTCATGGAGCTCAGCGGATTGACCCCCAGTGGCCATTCGGGCAAGGGGCTACTGAATATTCTTGAGACCATGTCGCGCGACGACCTGTTCCAGATCGAATCGGAACAACTGGCGCCGCTGGCCATGGGCATGTGGCGCCTGCACGAGCGGCCGCGGACCCGGGTGTTCGTCCGGCTCGACCGGTTTGAAAGATACGCCATCGCGTTCGTGTTCTTCCCGCGCGACCGGTTCTCATCCGACCTGCGCGAGAAAGCCGGCGCCATACTGGAACGCCACTACAACGGCAAGACGCTGGAGTTCATGCCCAATTTCGGCGAAGGCACGCTGGTGCGCGTGCGCTACATAATCTCGCTGGGCGTGTCGGCAAAGAGCCTGCCCGATCCGGCGCAGATTGAACAGGAAATCGTCGAAGCGACGCGCAGCTGGGATGACGAGCTGTCCGATGCGCTGCAGGCGGACAACAAAGGATCGTCGGGCCGGTCACTGGCGCGGCGCTACAACGGCGCGTTTGCTCCTGCCTACCGCGAGGCCAACCGCATCAAGGATGCACAGCACGACATTGCGGTCATGGAAGCACTGGACGCCGATACCGTCACCGCGGCCGAGTTTGCCGCGCCGATCAGGAACCATGGCGCCGTGCGGCTGAAGCTGTTCAACCTGGCCTCACCGGTCGCGCTGTCGGCCCGGCTTCCTTTGCTGGAAGACATGGGATTGAGGGCGCTGGATGAGAACACCTACATCGTGCAGCCTGCCGGCCAGCCTGACTCCGACGACGTGCCCGCTGAGGTCCACATCCATGAAGTTGCCCTCAATCGGGACAACAACGCGGAGATCGATGAACAGAGCTACCGGCAATTGCAGGACTGTTTTCTGGCTGTGTGGACCGGCAAGGCGGACAGTGACCGGCTCAACGGGCTGGTTCTGGCCGCATCCCTGACCTGGCGGGAAGTGACGGTGCTGCGCGCCTGCGCGCGGTATCTGCGGCAGACCGGGTTCGCGTACTCGCTGGAAGCCATGGCCGGCACGCTGGTGCGCTACGACGAGGTCACCCGCCTGCTGGTCGACCTGTTCAAGGCGCGGTTTCAGCCTGACCATCCGAATGCCGACACCCTGGAAGCACGTGAGAAGCTGCAAGGCAAACTGCTGCAGGCCATCGAGGATCACCTGGCCAGTGTTCCCAGCCTCGATGATGACCGGATCATTCGCCACATGTCAGGCGTCATAACGGCCGTCCAGCGCACCAATTTCTTCAATCTCGACAATCTGCAGGGCGAGATTCCGATCGCTCTGGCGATGAAGATCCGCAGCAAGGACGTGCCCGGCATTCCGGCACCGGTGCCGTTTGCCGAGATTTTCGTGCACTCGACACTGGTTGAAGGCGTGCATCTGCGCGGCGGCATGATCGCCCGCGGCGGTCTGCGCTGGTCCGACCGGGCGGAAGACTTCCGCACCGAGGTGCTGGGCCTGGCGAAGGCGCAGAACGTCAAGAATGCGGTCATCGTGCCGGTCGGCGCCAAGGGCGGCTTCATTCCCAGGCAGCTGCCGGCAGGCGGAAGCCGCGATGAGATCTACCAGGCCGGAACCCGTGCCTATCAGTCGTTCATTTCAAGCCTGCTGTCGCTGACCGACAACACCAAGGGCGGCAAGATAATTCCGCCGCCTAACATGGTCCGCCAGGACGGTGACGATCCTTACCTGGTGGTTGCTGCCGACAAGGGAACGGCGGCATTTTCAGATGTGGCCAACGCGATTTCGTCGTCGAGCGGCTTCTGGCTCGATGACGCATTCGCGTCCGGTGGCTCGGCTGGCTACGATCACAAGAAGATGGGCATCACCGCGCGCGGCGGCTGGGAGGCGGTAAAGCGTCATTTCCGCGAGCTGGACCGTGACATCCAGACCACTCCCTTCACCGCCGTCGGTGTCGGCGACATGTCGGGCGACGTGTTCGGCAACGGCATGCTTTTGTCGGAGCAGACCAAGCTTCTGGCCGCATTCGACCATCGCGACATATTCATCGATCCGGACCCGGATGCGGCATCGAGTTTTGCCGAGCGCACACGCCTGTTCAAACTGCCCCGGTCGAGCTGGCAGGACTATGACCGCAAGCTGATCAGCAAGGGCGGCGGGGTGTTTTCGCGGTCTGAAAAACAGATCACCCTGTCACCCGAGATCATGCAGACAATCGGCCTCACCACTGCCAAGGTGACGCCCAACGAACTAATGCGGGCGATCATCAGGTGCGATGCAGACCTGCTATGGTTCGGCGGCATCGGCACTTATGTTCGCGGCGTCACTGAAAGCGATGCGGATGCCGGCGACAAGGCCAACGACGCCATTCGCGTCACCGCCAGGGAATTGCGGGTCAAGGCAGTGGGCGAGGGCGCCAACCTGGGCATGACGCAACTGGCGCGGATTGAGTTTGCACTCAATGGCGGGCGCATCAACACCGATGCCATCGACAATTCGGCCGGCGTCAACTCGTCCGACGTCGAGGTCAATCTCAAGATCGCACTTGGTGATGCCGAAGCTGCCGGCAAGCTGAAACGGCCGGCACGCAACAAGCTGCTGGCGGCCATGACCGATGATGTAGCTGACCTGGTGCTGCGCAACAACTACCTGCAGACGCTGTGCGTGACGCTGATGGAAGGCTCGCTGGCTCGGGACAGATCCGGCCTGTCGCGGCTGTTCAGGGAGCTTGAAAACCGCGGCGGCCTGGACCGCGCCATCGAGTTCCTGCCGACCGGAGAGGAGCTGGACGAGCGCATGAAGGCTGGCGGCAGCCTGTCCCGGCCGGAGATGGCGGTGCTGGTGTCGTATGCAAAGATTGTCGTGTTCAACGATCTGATGGCGCAGGAGTTCGCATCCGACCCGTATCTTGAACTGGAACTGATGCGCTACTTCCCGGCCCGGATGTCAAAAACCTACAAGCCGGAGATCACCAGCCATCGGCTGCGGGCGGAGATCATCAGCACCTTGATCGCCAACTCCATCGTCAACCGCTGCGGCCCGCTGTTCCTGTTTGACCTGGCCAACGACACCGGCATCGAGGCCGGGCACCTGGCCAGGTTCTACGTGCTGGGCCGGGACAGTTTCGGGTTTGTCGAGATGAACGAGGCGGTCGACAGGCTCGACAACCGGATATCCAGCGAGCGGCAGATGTCGCTTTACAAACGGCTGCAAAGCGGGCTGGCAGACGCGGTTGCGTGGTTTGCCGGCAATGAAAGCACCGGTGCCGGCCTGTCGGACCTGGTGCCGATCTACAAGGACGGCATTGCGCTTCTGTCCGGCGCGCTCAGCGATGTCCTGCCGCAGGCCCAGAAGGCCGAGCTGGCCGACGATGTGGAGGACATCAGGGCATTGGGGCTGGATGCGAAAACCGCGCTGAAGATTGCCGGCCTCAGATATCTGGTTCGCGGGCTGGACGTGGTGCAGATCGCGCGCCCGGCCAACCGGCCGGTCAAAGAGGTTGCCAAGACCTATTTCGGCCTGAGCGGCACTCTCGGCATCGATCATATCCTGGCCAGCGCCCGGCAGTTGCCCAGCATCAGCGATTATGACCGGCAGGCGATTGCGGGCATCCGGCAGACCGTGCAGCGCTCGGTGCGCAGCATTGCCGCCGACGGGGTCAAGGCCACGCTGTCACCGGCACGCCAGGAACAGGTTGACCATGTCGGTGAAGACCTGGTGAAGATCGCCAGCGAAGCGGATTTCTCGCTGGCCAAATTTGCCGTGATCGCGAGCCAGCTCGGGGTGCTGGCCAAGAGCTGATCTATTCCACCACCACTGCCGTGCCGGCGGCGGTGACCATCAGCATGGACCCGTTCTGGCCGACGGTTTCATAGTCGATGTCGACGCCGATGACGGCATTCGCGCCGAGGGCGGATGCCTTGTCGGCCATCTCAGCTATTGCGGTCTCACGGGCATCGTTGAGAACCTTCTCATAGGCGCCCGAGCGGCCGCCGACGATATCGCGGATGGAGGCAAACAGATCGCGGAACAGGTTTGCACCCAGTATGGCTTCGCCGGCCACGAGCCCCTTGTAGGCGGAAATCCGGCGGCCATCGATTGTGTTGGTGGTTGTGACAAGCATGAACTGCCTCCAAAAATGTTTGTTGCTGATTAGCGTGCTAGGCGAGATTTATGAAACATTCACTGTCGTCATTCCAGCGACGGCTGGAATCCATCTCTCCGCAAGTACCCGAGACACAACTTGTATTGGACCCCAGCCTGCGCTGGGGTGACGGCTTTATGTACTCCCAGATTGCAGGTCAAGCGCCCGATTCCTTAATGCCGGAAGTGTCGCATTCCGGTGAACACCATGGCCAGTCCCTTCTCGTCGGCCGCGGCGATGACATCGTCATCGCGCATCGAGCCGCCGGGCTGGATGATGGCGGTGGCGCCTGCGGATGCCGCCTGCAGCAGGCCATCGGCGAACGGGAAGAAGGCGTCGGATGCGACCACGCTTGCGGATGTCAGGGTCTCCTCGATGCCGGCGGCATCCGCGGCATCGCGCGCCTTGTGGGCGGCGACACGGCTGGAATCGACGCGTGACATCTGGCCGGCGCCGATGCCCACGGTGGCACCGTCCTTGGCATAGATGATGGCATTTGACTTGACGTGCTTGGCGACACGGAAGGCAAACAGCAGGTCGGCCATTTCCTGTTCTGTCGGCTGGCGTTTGGTGACCACTTTCAGGTCATCCGCATTGACCCGGCCATTGTCGCGCGACTGCGCCAGGAACCCGCCGGCAACCGTTTTGAAGGCGAGGCCGGGCTGGTTGGGGTCGGCCAGCCCTTCGGTGGTGAGCAGGCGCAGGTTCTTCTTGGCGGCAAAAACCTCTTCCGCGGCCTTGCTTATGCCGGGTGCGATGATGACCTCGGTGAACACTTCGCAGACGGCCTTTGCGGTGGCCTCGTCGATCGGCCGGTTGAAGGCGACGATGCCACCGAACGCGCTGACTGGATCACAACGCAGCGCCAGCTTGTAGGCATCCAGGGCAGTGTCAGCGGTTGCGACGCCGCACGGGTTGGCATGTTTTACGATGACGCAGGCGGCGTTGTCGTTGGGGTCAAATTCGCTGACACATTCAAACGCGGCATCGGTGTCGTTGATGTTGTTGTAGGACAGTTCCTTGCCCTGCAGCTGGCGGGCGGTGGCGACACCTTCCCGGATTTCACCGGTGCGGTAAAAACCGGCCGACTGGTGCGGGTTCTCGCCATAGCGCAGGGTCTGTATCAGTGAGCCGCCAAGCGAGCGGCTGCTGCCGAGGCCTTCACCTGCTTCTGAGAGCAGCCAGGTGCTGACAATCGAATCATAGGCGGCGGTGCGGGCAAACGCCTTGGCTGCCAGCCGGGTGCGGGTCTGCTGCAGGGTGGCTCCCGAGTTCGCGAGCATCTCCTCGATGACTCCGGCGTAATCCGCCGGGTCGACGATCGTGGTGACGTCGTTGTGGTTCTTGGCGGCTGCCCGGGTCATGGCCGGACCACCGATATCGATGTTCTCGACCAGGTCGCCGTAAGTGCCCCCAGCGGCCAGCGTCTGTTCGAACGGGTACAGGTTGACCGCCAGCAGGTCGATGGCGCCGATCCCGTTTTCCTGCATTGCGGCCTGGTGATCCGGGTCGGCGCGCACTGCCAGCAGTCCGCCGTGGACCTTCGGGTGCAGGGTCTTAACCCGCCCGTCCATGATTTCGGGAAACCCGGTCCAGCTGGAAATGTCAGTGACCGTGAGACCGGCCTCCTGCAGTGCACGGGCCGTGCCGCCGGTTGAAATCAGTTCAACGTCGAGCTTCGCAAGCTCGCTGGCAAACTCAACAAGTCCCGTCTTGTCGGAAACCGACAGCAGGGCGCGGC
>JBCCVY010000193.1:0-6910 GCA_039194725.1 Pseudomonadota bacterium | reverse complement strand
TATCCCGGCAAGCTGAAGCTGATCCTGTCCGGCTTCCATGAAGCTGCGCTGATGTCGCAGGAGGCATTCCGGATCATCAACCCGGGTGAACGGCTGCTGTTCCAGTACACGACCTCAAGCTCCAATCTGCAGAAGAAGCTGGGGGTTGCCTAGGGTCGCAACCCGGAAGCCTTGCCGACGTCGGCTACACAACAACACGCCTGCAAGCGACGATGAGACGTCGTTTGCAGGCATTTTTTTGCGCGGCGCAGACCGGCCTTGATCTGGATCATTGGAAGCTTGGCATAACACATATATTTTGTTGAATGTGTTTTCGGATCTGCCGGATCCCACAATTAGGAGATGCTTTCAATGAAACAAAATGTCGGAACAATTGACCGCGTGCTGCGGGCTGTCGTCGGTATGGCGCTGATTGCCTGGGCAGTTTCCGGTGCAGGTGAATATGCCTGGGCAGGCTGGATCGGAATTGTGCCGCTGCTGACCGCCGTGGTGGGCTGGTGTCCGCCTTACGGCCTGCTCGGTATCAATACCTGCAGCAGCAAGAGCAGCTGAAACGGGCGCGGGCAGTGAGCTGGCGCGTCCGCGCTACACCTTACCGGCTGCCTTGAGCACCCGGAGCAGGTCGTCATGGGGCAGGGCGGGAACAGTCAGTCCGTTCCTACCGGTCATGGCATCGTTGGCGATCATGGCGTCCAGTACTGCTTCTTCGACGGTTTCCACGACTGACTGGAACAGCGGGTCGAGGTCGCTGTCGGCTAGCGCAGTGAGATGGCGCATGCCGCCGCCTGCGCCCAGCGCCTCGGCGTTGGCGGTCGAAAACGCCAGGAAAATGTCGCCGGAAGAATGGTGGCTGATGGTCCCGGTTCGCGCCAGGCCAAGTGGCACCCTGCGTGCCAGCCGTTTGCACTGGTGCGGCAGCAAAGGCGCATCGGTCGCCACGATGGCGATGATGGAGCCGGAGCCTTTCGGGCGAAACTCACCGCCGGCCAGTTCACGGCCGACCGGCACTCCCAGCACGGTCAGTTCGGCGCGCAGACCAAAGTTTGACTGCACGAAGGTGCCGACCGTGTACTGTGCCGCGCCGATGCCGACCAGCCGCGATGCACTGGCGGAGCCCGCCTTGAACTCGTAGGTGCACATGCCGGTACCGCCACCGACACTGCCCATTTCCAGCGGGCCGGAAGCGGCATTGTCCAGCGCTGCCATGGCATGCTCCGCGGTGACATGGAAACCGTTGATGTCGTTGAGGTCGCCATCATAGGTCTCAGCGGCAACCGGCAATCCCCAGTCCTGGTCGGTGCCGATGCCGTTCTGCACCAGCCAGCGCAGGGTCGCATCCCGGGTGACACCGCACGATGACGTGTTGGTGATGGTGATGGGGGTCTGCAGCTCACCGATTTCCTCGATCCAGATGGTGCCGGTCATTTCGCCATTGCCATTGAGCGAGTAGGTGCCTGCCATGCATGGTGTGCCCGCATCGCTGCGGCCGCGAGGCAACAGTCCGGTTACGCCGGTGCGAACATGGTCGGCCTCGATCAACGTGGTGTAGCCGACCTCGACGCCGGCCACGTCGGTGACTGCATTGCAGTCACCAGGCGTACCCGGCAGCCGCAGTCCCAGGCCGCGGGCCCGGTGTTTTCCGGCAGGTGTTTTGTCCCAGTGTTGTGATGTCATGACGGCTCTGGCAGTTGGGTTTGTTTGGCGGCATGATGACCGCAGATACAAAGTGCCACAAGGGCAGAGACCATGACGCTGAGCATGCAATTTCTGGGTGCGCTGAAGGCCTTATGCGTCGTGCGCGAGGGAGATGCGGCCGATGCACTGGATGCGGGGTTTCATCCGGGCAATCTGGCCGCGGGTGTCGTGGCGCTGCCCGGGACGACGCAGGAGGTTTGTGAGATCGTCGCTCTTTGCCGGGCGCACAAGATCTCCATCGTGCCGCACGGCGGGCGGACAGGGCTCGCGGGCGCCGGTGAGAGCCAGCCCGGCCAGTTGATTGTCGATCTGCAGAAGATGAACCGAATTGTTGAACCGGACACTGACGCCGGCACCATAGCGGTGGAGGCGGGCGCGACACTGCAGGCGGTGCAGGAAGCGTGTGCCGAGCATGGTCTCACACCTGCAATCGATTTGGCAGCGCGCGGTTCGGCCACAATCGGCGGCATGATCGCCACCAATGCCGGCGGCATGGAAGCGTTCCGTTGCGGCGTCATGCGGCACCGGGTGATCGGAATGCGGGCCGTGATGCCGGACGCCAGCCTGCTTGAGGACATGACCGTTGTCAGCAAAGCAAATGAGGGCTTTGACATCAAACACTTGCTGGTCGGGTCCGAAGGGCGCCTTGGCATTATCACAGGTGCGGTGCTCAAACTGGACAGATTGCCGGATGCCGCATCGAGCGCCCTGCTGTCGTTTCAGAGCGCCGCCGCAGCGGTTCATGCGCTTCGCCATTTGCGCATGCGGGGTGGGGTGCTGAGGGCGGAAATCATGTGGCGGGGCTATGCTGAAACGGTCGCTCAGGATATCGGGTTGACCGAGCTGGTGGCATCATTCCCCGGCGATGTGCTGGTGTTGTTCGAGCACGCCGGCACGTCCCAGCAAGACGCGCAGGAGAGCCAGCAGGAGGCGCTGTTGCCATTCATGGAAAGTGGGCATGTGGAGCATGCGGTCATTGCCCAAAACGATCGCCAGGCGGCGGACTTCTGGCGCATCAGGGAGGAAAGCTGGGCCGTGGAGAGGCGCTGGCCGGGCGGATACTGGTATGATGTCTCGGTTCCCCTGAGCAGCCTGGACGGTTACGTGGAGACGCTAAGGGGCAAGCTGCAAGCCATTGCGGGAGACATTCATTTCAGTTGCATGGGACATCTGGGCGATGGCAATCTGCACATAACCGTGTCGCCACAAAGCGGCAATCTGCCGGACAAGGCTGTTGTGGATGCCGCAGT
This sequence comes from Pseudomonadota bacterium, assembly GCA_039194725.1. Taxonomy (GTDB): domain Bacteria; phylum Pseudomonadota; class Alphaproteobacteria; order Rhizobiales; family Aestuariivirgaceae; genus Anderseniella. The sequence goes on along the minus strand of JBCCVY010000193.1, from coordinate 3,965 downwards.
GTTCTCAGGCTTGAAGGCAATGGGCGGGTCATTTTCAGCCGAACACGGTATCGGGCTTGAAAAAATGCATGCACTGACCGCCTATGGCGATCCCGCCAAGCTGGCGGCAGCCCGCGCGGTCAAGCAGGCGCTTGACCCGGACAATCTGATGAATCCGGGCAAGGTTTTGCTTTAGCTCGGCAAGGCTCTAAAGCTGGTTTAACGGCGTTTTCAGGTAGACAATGCCATTGTCTTCGGGTTCGGGCATGTTGCCGGCCCGCATGTTGACCTGAATCGACGGAACAATCAGCTTGGGCATGCCGAGTTGGGCATCGCGCGCCTCACGCATGGCGACAAACTCGTCTTCACTTACACCATCGCGGACATGCACATTGCCGGCGCGTTCATCTGCAACCGTGGTCTGCCAGGCATACTCGTCCCGCCCGGGCGCCTTGTAGTCGTGACACATGTAGAGTTTGGTGTCGGGCGGCAGTGACAGAACCTTGCGGATCGAGCGATACAGCTGTCTCGCGTCACCGCCCGGAAAATCAGCCCGGGCGGTGCCGAAATCAGGCATGAACAGGGTGTCGCCGACAAATGCGCAGTCGCCGATGACATAGGTCATGCAAGCCGGCGTGTGGCCGGGGGTGTGCATGGCACTCACCGACAGGGCGCCGATGGCGAACTCGTCTTCGTCCTTCAGCAACCGGTCGAACTGCGATCCGTCGCGTTCAAACTCGGTGCCGGCATTGAAAATCTTGCCGAAAACGTCCTGTATCCTGGTGATCTCGGCACCGATAGCCAGTTTGCCGCCCAGGCGCTGCTGGATATAGGGTGCGGCTGACAGGTGATCGGCGTGGACATGGGTTTCCAGCAGCCACTCGCACTTGAGACCATTGTCCTGCACATAGTCGACAATTTGGTCGGCGGACGTCGTGGACGTTCTGCCGGCCGCGGAATCGAAGTCCAGCACGCTGTCGATGACAGCGCAGGCCTTGGTCTCGGGGTCGGACACGACATAGCTTGCCGTATTGGTCGGTTCGTCAAAAAACGCTTGTACGTGGGGGCTCGTCATGGATGTTTTCCTCAGGTCTTGCGCATCCGCGGCGGTAAATCATTTGGACTCTGGCATATTTTCACAGTTTGACACAGCCGGATTTCGTTAATTTGATCGAGCGCAATTTCCCGGTGAATTTCGTGCCGCGACAACGGCTATGGTAAATCTACCGGCTCGATTTTGATGCAAAAGCCATTGGAATGATTCAGCTTTTGTTAGCCGTCAATTGTTCAATTTGACCACAAATTACGCGCTTCTGATACAAAGCGGGATGGAAATTTACCGCTGAAGACGAATACCCCCTCAGCACGCCCAAGCCTGGAAGGCGACTTGTCCAGGATGGAACACGGGAGACTAAATGATGTTTGGCTTTATGTCTAAACTGTCAAAATTTGGCAAAAACCAGTTCGGGTCCATTGCGCCTGTCATGGGCGTTGCGGCCATACCCCTTTTCATGGCTGCCGGCGTGGCGGTCGACTATGGCAATGCCGTGTCTGTTAAGGCTCGCCTGCAGGCGGCTGTTGACGCCGCGGCGCTGGCCGCCGGACGTGAAGCCAACAAGTCCAATGGAGAGCTTGAGCGCATCGCGAAAGACTACTTCCACTCGAACTTCGGCACTCCGCCAAATGCCGGCACGCCGTCAATGGAAATGACCATAAGCGAAGCCGGCCTAATGGTTGAAGGCGCAGTCACGGTTGACAACTACCTGACCAAGGTCGCGGGTTTTGATACGACACGGATCACCGCATCTTCGCAGGTGACCAAGGAAGCGACCGGCCTGGAAGTGGTGCTGGTATTTGACAATACCGGTTCAATGGGCCGGCAGAGCAGGTTGTCGACCCTGAAGGTTGCTGCTCATGACTTTGTCGAGATCCTGTTCGGCCCGCGCGAAGTGGCTGACACACTGAAGATCGGTGTGGTGCCGTTTTCGCAGTTCGTCAATGTCGGCCCCGACAAGTCCAATGCTTATTGGATCGATAAAAGTGGCCAAAACTCATACTCCAAGGCCAACTTCCAGAGCAACAGCTGGCACAACTGGCGGGCATGGACGAAGATCCGCAACCGGAGCTGGACAGGTTGTGTGGAGTCGCGTGCCGGCAACCGTTCGGTTGATGATGACCTGCCGGTCGCAGGTATCGGAGCCACCCTGTTCCCGCCGGCATTTGCGCCGGATGAGCCCGGCAACAACACATGGCGCGCAAGCTTCAATGTCGGCAACACGACGTACCGCTACTACAACAGCTACCTCAATGACAGCCGGACCAATAGCTTGGACAGGCGCCAGCGGCATCAGAACAAGTACAACAATGCCAGCGTGACGACCACGTCACGCGGACCTGACGAAGGCTGCAACATTCAGCCGATCCAGGAGCTTACCAACGTCAAGGCGCCGGTGTTGAACACCATCAACGGCATGAAGGCGGATGGTTACACGCACGTTGCCGAAGGTGTTGGCTGGGGCCTGCGGGTGATTTCGCCGGCTGAACCGTTCACTGAAGGCGTCGAGTATTCGAATGACGACATCACCAAGGCGATGGTTCTGTTGACTGATGGTGAGAACACGTTCAACTCGGAAAACAACCACAACGATTCAACCTACACGGCATACGGTTTTCTGGATCAGAAGCGGCTCGGGTCGTCCAACTACTGGACCGCCATATCGAAGCAGAACTCGCTGCTGCAGCGGGCCTGCACCAATGTGAAGAACGCCGGTATCGTGACGTACTCGTTCGCCTACAACGTGCCGAGTGCTACGCAGCGCAACCTGATCAAGAGCTGTGCTTCGGATCCGGAAAAGTACTTTGATCCGCCATCAAACGCGGCTCTGGTGCAGAACTTCCAGCAGATTGCCGACGAACTGCGCAAGCTGCACCTGAGCCAGTAGGCACTAATTCAGGTAAGAAAAACCCCGCATTCTTCTGGAATGCGGGGTTTTTGCTTTGTCTCGCTCGCGCAAGCAGGCTTCGCCTGCGCTCCGCGGGGGCGCACTTCGTGCGGCGGACAGTCGGCCTTGCCTCAGCACTTCGTGCCTCGGATTGGAATTCATCCCCCTCGTCATCCCCGCCGGAAAACTCGTCCCCCTTGTCATCCATGGGACAAGCCCGAGGGTGACAAGGCTGAGATGAAGTGAAGTTCAACAGTCGTTCTAGGTCGGAGAACGGCCTGAGCGAAGCGAAGAAAGCTGTTCGACCACCAATTAGTGCGCAGCCGCAAAGCGGCTGCTCGCGTGAGCCCCAAAAAAGAAGAAAACGCGCAAACGGTTTCCCACTTGCGCGTTTCCTCTATTGCCATTCCCGGTCCAAACCTTTCACAAGCAGCCGCGAGGCGCTATGTGTCCAGCCCGGTGGGCCCGGCAACCAGTTTCCAGATCGACCGCCAATTTCCCGAAGAAAATCAGGGTGTTCCGGTCCCCGCCAGCGTCCGGTCAGTTGCCTTCCCGTCTGCTGATGAGAGGAGTATTTGCCGAAATCCGAAGATGCGCAACATCTGTTCAGGTTTTGCACATCTTTTCCACGACAGCCGGTGGATAATCAAAAAAATGCTTTTTCGCCGGCTTACAGATCCTTGCACAGGCGCAGCGCATCGTAGATGCCGGCATGGATGTTGCGCGCAGCGACGGCGTCACCGATGCGAAACAGCTGAAAACGACCGTCCTCGTTGCGCACGACCTGCTGGCTTTGACCGGCTACCAGCGCCTCGTAGTCCGTTTCGCCGCCATTGCTGGATTGCGGCTTGAGTGCGAAGTACAGGTCATCCATGGGTGCGGTTGCGTACTCGGCCACGACCTGATCGACCAGACGCTCGCCCAGCATGGCCTCATTGTAGGGACTGCTAAGCGTGGCTGCGATCTTGTTGCCCTCGCGGCGCAGCGACCGGACCCGGGTCATGGTGGTTATGACGGCTCCATGGGCCTGCAGTTTTTCAACAT
>JBCCVY010000192.1:0-6973 GCA_039194725.1 Pseudomonadota bacterium | reverse complement strand
TTCAAGGGCAAGGCATCCTGTGCGGAGTGTCACTCCGGGCCCAGGTTCACCGACGACCAGCCGCACAATACCGGTGTGCCGGAAAATCCGGATATCTGGTCCGATCCCGACCGCCACGTGACATTTGTCACCTACGCCAAATTCATGGGCATCGAAAACTACATGAATGTGCGCCGCGATCTCGGCGCCTACGTACGTGATCACAGACCGGAAAGCGCCGGCAAGTTCATGACGCCGACTTTGCGTGAACTGACCTACACCGCACCGTATATGCACAACGGCACCATGGCGTCGCTGGAAGAGGTGGTCGAGTTCTACAATGCCGGTGGCGGCAACAAGGCCAATAAGGACAAGCGCCTGCATCCACTGAACCTGACCGGCGAGGAAAAGGCCAATCTGGTCGAGTTCCTGAAGTCGCTGTCCGGCAACAGTTTCGATGTTCCTTCCTACAATCCCGGCGAGATCGACACCGACTATCCATTGATCGCCGACTGGCGCAACCAGAAGAACTGAGGAGGGGCTGATCATGAAATTACAATTCTCAATCCCGCTTGCTGCAATCACCCTGGTTGCGTCGTCACTGGCGGCATTTGTGGTGCCCGCCCAGGCCCAGGACCGGCCGGCCATGCTGGCGCCGCTGGGCGATCCGCCAAGTCCCCCTGACAATCCGACCACCCCGGAGAAGGTGGAACTCGGCAAGCTGCTGTTTTTCGACGGGCGCCTTTCCGGTAACGGCGCGATGCCGTGTTCGGCCTGCCACTTACCGGATGCCGGTTGGGACTTTCCTGAAAAAATCTCTCTCGGTTATCCCGGCACCACGCACTGGCGCAACAGCCAGACCATCATCAACTCCGCCTATTACGGCAAGCTGTTCTGGGCCGGGTCCTCGAAATCTCTTGAGGGCCAAGCCAGATCGGCCGCACGCGGCGGTGTGGCCGGGAACGGTGAAGATGACATGATGGAGGCCCGTCTGGCCTTCGTCCCGGAATACCGCAAGCGGTTCAAGGCAGTGTTCGGCGACACCTGGCCGAACGTGCGCCATGCCTATATGGCCATTGCCGCTTTTGAACGCACGCTTGTGCAGACCGACACGCCGTTCGACAACTACATGCGCGGCGATGACAGCGCGCTAAACGCATCGCAAAAACGCGGCCTGGATCTGTTTACCGGCAAGGCAGGCTGTGCCCAGTGTCACTCGGGTGCGATGCTGACCAACGAGAAATACTACAATCTCGGCGTGCCGCCCTATGACGGCTGGGAGACCGATCCGCTGGCGCAGATCACGTTCCGGTTCGAGCTCTATGCCAAGGGGATGAGCCAGGACAAGTACCAGAAGTTCAAGGATGACCCGGGCTTCTACTTCCGCACCAAGCAGGTCGCCGATCTCGGCAAGTTCCGTGTGCCGTCGCTGCGCTACACCAAGTACACCGCTCCCTACATGCACAACGGCATGCTGGCCTCGCTGGCCGATGTCGTTGAGTTCTACAACGCCGGCGGCGGCGAGAACGAGTTTGCAGCAACCAAGACAAAGCTGATCAAGCCGCTCGGTCTCGACGATACGGAGAAGGCTGATCTGGTGGCGTTCATTGAAAGCCTGTCGGGAGAGCGGATCGAGATGGAACAGCCCGATCTGCCGCCTAGCGAACCGCTGCCGGCTTCATCAAATTGACAATGCAGGAGAAAGCCATGACTGAGAACACTGGCCTGATAGAAGCCATCAATGGACCTGCAGAAGCGCGCAAGACCGGGCGCAGCTGTGTCCTGAACCGCAGGTCGTTCCTGCTCACCTCGGGCGTCGCCACGGCCACCGTCATGGTGACCATGCACACCGTGGACGGGTTGGCCAACGTGCCGGCGCTGGTTGCCACTTACCCGCGCAAGCTGATCGGCAAACTGTCCGAACTGAAGCCGGACGAGCCGCTAGATTTCGCCTATCCGGACGACAATTCCTACTCTGAATCGATGCTTGTGAAGCTTGGCCGCGAAGCCGGCGGCGGTATCGGGCCCGACAAGGATGTCGTTGCCTTCAATTACAACTGCACCCATCAGGGCGGTCCGCTGCAGGGCACCTACCAGGCCGACGACAAGGCTCTGGGGCCGTGCCCGCTGCACCTGACCACGTTCGATCTCACCCGGCACGGCATGTTCATCTCCGGTCAGGCCTACCAAAGCCTGCCTCAGGTTCTTCTCGAGCTTGATGGTGACGATATCTATGCCGTTGGCATGTTTGGCCTGATCTATGGCCGTTACGACAATCTGCAGGGGTAAGGGAGAGCAAACATGACAACGCCGTATTACATTCCCGAAACCAACATTCCGCTGCCGCCGGTCGATGCCGACGTGATTTCCACCGCCTGCGACTATTGCATCGTCGCGTGCGGCTACAAGGTCTATCGCTGGCCGGTCAGAGGCGGCAAGGTGGGCGGTCCGAAGGCCGACCAGAACGCATTTGGCGTCGACTTCCCGGTCGAAATCCTGGGGCCCTGGGTGGCCCCGAACCAGTACAATGTCGTGCTGCACGAAAACGAGCCGCATCACGTCATCATCATTCCGGACAAGGATGCCAAGCACGTCAACCTCAACGGCAACTCGTCGATCCGCGGCGGTGCCATTGCGCAGAAGGTCTACAACCCGCAGACCCCGACCCGTGACCGGCTGAAATCGCCGATGATCCGCATGTTCGGGGTTCTGATGCCGGTGCCGTGGGATTTCGCGCTGGAGATCGCCGCTGAAGTCGGCAAGCACGTCATTGAAAAGCACGGCGCCAATGCCTACTGCGTGAAAACCTTTTCCTATGGCTACATGGAAAACACCTATGCCATCACCAAATATGCGCTCAGGCACATCTCCACCGCCAACTTCACTTTCCATGACACGCCGTCCGATGTCACCTCGACGCCGGGTTTCCGTGATGCGGGCTTCGACAATTTCGGACCGGCATATGAAGATTGGCGTGATGCGGAGACCTTGATGATCTGCGGCACCGACCCCTATGAATCGAAAACCATCCTGTTTACCGACTGGATCATGCCGGCGATTCAGGGCGGCCAGAAGACCATCTTCCTCAGCCCGCGCAATACGGGCGGGATTGCCTATGCGGTCAAGAACGGCGGCATGTGGATAGACCTTCTGCCAGGTACCGACCTGCCCGTGGTGCTGGCCATAGCCCGGGTCATTGTCGAGAACGGCTGGCAGGACGACGCGTGGATCAAGAACTGGGTTAACAACAAATCCGAAAGCTCTTCCGGCTTTGGCCAGGGCACGCGCAACACGCCATGGCAGTGGCGCACCACGTGGGGCAAATTCCAGACGGGCGGTTTTGACGACTGGAAAAAGTGGTTGCTCGAGCAGGACTACGCGGTGCCGGAAAAGGCGGCGGAGATTGCCCAGATCGATGTTGCCAAGATCTACACCGCGGCCGAATGGCTGGCCAAGCCACGCGAAGACGGGTCACGCCCGAAGGCGTCGTTCATGATCGAGAAGGGCTTCTACTGGTCGAACAACACCGGCAACACCAACGCCATATCGGCGCTCGGCATAACCTGTGGCGCCGGCGGCAGGCCGGGCCAGATGATCGGCCGCGCAGGCGGTCACCAGCGTGGCGGTCTCCGCGGTGGCAAGTACCCGCGCAACAAGTCACCGGAAAAACTGCCGGGGCGCCGTCGCCGGGCCATGGACACCGACCGCTATCTGATGTCGGGTCATACCCGGCTGGCCCATGTCATCGGCAATACGTGGATCCAGTCCATGTGCGGCAGCCAGAGCCTGTCTGCAAAATTTGAGGAACTGACGGCTCAGAATCCGCATCAGATCAGGTCGTTTGACAAGCAGGAGATCATCGAAACGCTCAAGAAGCGCGCCGACTCCGGCGGCATGGTTGTGTTCGACCAGGACATCTACCTTGTCGACCCGATCGGGGCCCGGTTCGCCGACATCATCTTCCCGGCAGCCGGCTGGGGAGAAGACACCTTCACCCGTGCCAACGGCGAACGCAGGATCCGGCTGTATCCGAAGTTCTACGACCCGCCAGGTGAAGCAAAACCGGACTGGTGGATCATCGCCCAGCTTTCGAAGAAAATGGGTTTTGAGGGCTTTGACTGGAACAACTCGAACGATGTTCTCGAAGAAGGGGCCCGATTCTCCCGCGGCAGCCGCAAGGACTTCTTCATGGTCAAGGTCGCCGCCCAGAAGGAAGGCAAGACTCTGCACCAGAAACTCGGCGAGTTCGGAACCGACGGTATCCAGGGCCCGGTCATGATGTTGGATGACGGCAGCCTGGAAGGCACCAAGCGCCTGCATGACACGACCCGCAAGCTGCCCGATGACGGTGCGGCCGGCGCCAATGTCTTCAACAAGAAGCTGACTCATTTCAATTCGCAGACCGGCAAGTGCAACATCCAGAAAGCACCGTGGTCACTGTTCTCCGACTATTGGGAGTGGCTCAGTCCGAAAGGCGATGAATTGTGGACCACGTCCGGCCGCATCAACGAGCGCTGGCAGTCCGGTTACGATGATCGCAGGCGTCCCTACATCGTGCAACGCTGGCCGGAAAACTGGGTTGAACTGCATCCTGAAGACGCAGCCGCCCGAGGCATCGAGAACGGCGACTATGTGATGCTGTACTCAGATCGCATCCCGGTTCAGGTTGACACCATCATCGGCGTCGAGGGGGATGACTTCACTTTCACGAAGCTGATGGAGAACGGTCATATCAAGCTGGAAAAAGCCGCCATTACAGCCGTCGCCATCGTGACTCCGGCACTCAAGAAGGGGGTCATGTACATGGACTTCCTGCACACTTCCCAGCCGGCCAATGCACTGGCCGGGCGGGTCGTGGACTGGATCAGCGGCAACTACAATTACAAGATGGGTGTCGGCAACGTGAAGAAGATCGGCGAGTCCCCGTACAAGCACGACTTCCGGTCCATGTCATTTGCACGGCGCGACATCGCCTGAACCTGATCTCCGGGTGCGTTTGTACGCCCGGAGAACTGCTGGGAGATCGAAGCTATGGCAATTGCAATGACCCGGCAGGGCGCGGCGTCCTGCGAGTTAGGCGAGCTTGCGGGCGCGCTGGCCGGCGTAGTTGCCACTGGCAACAATGCAGAGCGTTGTCTGGCCGTGCAGGGGCTGGGAAAACTGGATCACCCGACCGCCACGGATACGCTGATTGCCTCGTTGCGCGATGCCGATCCCGATGTGCGGTGTGACGCGGCCGCGGCGTTGGCGACTTTGAACGTCTCGGCAGCCTGTCAGCCACTGATGGACAACCTGCGTGAAGACCCGGATTCCGAGGCCAAGACGCAATATATCAAGGCGTTGCAAACCCTCGCGGCTGACGGCTGCGTCGACTTGTTGTCGGCATTGGCTGTCGGGCGTGGTGACCACCACGATATAGCCTGGGATGAAGCCTATTCGGATTGGGATGACTGGCTCGACGTGCAATTGGCTGCCGTGGAGGCCCTGGGCGTGCTGGGCGCAGAGCAAGCCCCTACTGTCATCGAAACGGCCCTCAATGACCCGGAAGGGCAGGATCTGTGGCCTGTCGCGTGCACAGCGCTTGCACGGTTGCGCCAGCCCGGAATGGACAAGCTGCAGCAATTGCTGCCACAGGCATCCGTGTTGAACCGCAAGCGTGTCGCCGCGGCACTTGCAGCCTCGGATCCGGCCTTGTCCGGGCCACTGATGAGACAACTGGCAGCCGATCAGGACGCAAGCGTTCGTCTTGCAGTTGTCGAGAGCGCGGTCGCATCGGCAAGCGACGAGATACTGACCTTGGGACTTGATGATGTTGCCCCTGAAGTGCGAGCGGCGGCTATAGTCGGCCTTGGACATGTGAGCACAAAGGCGCTCGACAAGGCGCTCAATGATATCAGCCCGATCGTCGTTATTGCCGCCTGCAAGGCTATAGAGGGCGGCGGGCAACCGGTTGCCGGGCTGGCGCTCGTGGCGAGGATCGAACGCTCACTCCGCACCAAGCCACCGGAGCTGATCGCCGCAATGCTGGCTGCTGCCGCCGTTGCAGAGCCACGCCGGGCCTCAGCCTTGATTGAAGACATCTGTGATCACAATAACACCGATGCCAGGGTGCGCCGTGTTTGCCTGCGGGCCGCGTCCACTTTGAACATGCCGGGTCTCAATGAAATGCTTGATCAGGCGATCGCCTCGGATGATCAGGCGGTTCGCATGGAAGCCATATCCGCATTGGCCGATCTGGCAAAGGCTGACGGTCCGGACGCAGATCGCGCGGCAGTTCAGCTTGCAGAAGCCATTGCCGGCGCGAAGATCGCCGCTCCTGCGGGTGAAGGCGACCAGGAAACCGGCACGGTCGTCCAGTTCGTCCCCAAAAAGGGGAAACAGGCGGCAGGCGATGATGGTGATGCGACCATCAAGTTGGATCGTGGCGGCAATGAAATGCCATCAGCGGACAAGTCCGAAAGCGACGAAACTGATGAGGCTGCACAATCCGGACAGAACGTTGATGAACCGGCTCCGCAATCTACCTTGCAGGCCATCATGGCGGTTAACCCGGAGCGGATGCGGGCCGGCAATACGGTTGAACTGGAAGATGCCGACCTGTCATTCCTGGAAATGACCGGGTCTCTCGTGCGCCGGCGCAAACTGGATCCCGAGGCGAAACCTCCCGCCCACATTGATGTCCGGCGTCTGGCGGCCAGCGTTGCCGGTGACACCCGCAAGCCGGTGCTGGTTCCCGGTCTCGCCCGTGCGGCAACGGACCGGGATGCTGCTCTCAGCGTTGCTGCATTGAGCTCACTGCGCCGCCTGGCTGACCAGGGCATAGATATGTCGGAGGCGGAACAGGACATGATTGTTCTGGCGTTGGGAAATGATGACGGGCGCTGCCGGCAGGCAATTCCGGTTCTCGGCGCAATTGGCTCGCCTGAGGCTGTTGATGCGATCCGCAACACCGCAGGCCACCGCTCACCCCAGGTTAGAGCAGCCTCATTGGCCG
>JBCCVY010000191.1:0-6999 GCA_039194725.1 Pseudomonadota bacterium | reverse complement strand
GGATGATCAACTTTGGCAACCCCTATGCCGGAGACTTCAGCGTCGAGACCGTTCTACAGGCGAAAGCAGACCTGATGCTCCTCGACGTCGGCAACCTGTTCAAAGCGCAGGAGACCGGCCTCATCGAGAAGATGCCGCGCAAGTTCGCCACCGGTGCCGGGAAAGTCCGGCCGGTCGTCGGCATGCTCGGCAATGACGTGGCGCACCCACATCTGCGGGCCGAACATCAGGGCCAGAAAAACCACGGCTATAAGTGCGTAAATCATGTTTACTCATTGATATAATGGCCGGAACTGATCTGCCATGTGGCACATGATGCACGATCAATTTCTTAAAACTTACGGAAAACCATTGACGCTAGTGCCATAAATGGCGAACAACTGTTTATCTTCAAGGGGTAGTGGATGCTTCAAAAGCTAGGGTTGTTCGTGGCATTGTGTGTCGGCTGGATTTTGTGGTCCGGCTATTTCAAGCCGTTGCTGCTCGGCCTCGGCTTGGCGTCGACGCTGATCTGCACCTACCTGGCTCTGCGCATGCGCCGGGCGGACGGTGAAGGCTCCCAGTTCAAGATTCTCCAGCACGTGCATCAGCTCGCAACCTACTGGCCGTGGTTGCTACTGGAGATCGCAAAGTCAAACGTGCAGGTGGCGAAGATCATGCTGTCCGGCAAGCCGGATGTCGATCCTGTCATGATACGCCTCAAGGCGGGTCAGAGCACGGAAATGGGCCAGGTCATATATGGCAACTCGATTACTCTGACACCCGGCACCATTACCGTCGACATCGAGGACGGTGAGTTGCTGGTGCATGCACTGACCCAGTCCGGCGCTGATGGGCTTCACGAAGGTGAGATGGACCGTCGCATAACGGCGTTGGAGCGGTAGCCGGCATGGAGTGGGTTTATTTCGGCACCTGCATAGCGATACTCATCACCATGGTTCTGGCCGTGGTGCGCGGCCTCATGGGCCCGACCATTTTTGACCGGGTGTTGGCCGTCAACATGTTCGGCACCAAGACGGTGCTGTTCATTGCCGTGATGTCCTTCCTGTCCGGGCGTCCGGATTTCCTGGATCTGGCGCTGGCCTATGCGCTGATCAATTTCATCGGTGTCTTTGCCGTTCTCCTGTTCTTCCAGTCGCGCGGTGTTCGCCGTGAGGCGGAAGCTGAAAGGGAGGCCGGCAAGTAATGGACCTGCTGCTCGATATTGCCTCGGCAGTTCTGCTGCTCACAGGAGGATTGCTGGTGTTTGTCGGTGGAGTTGGCGTCATGCGGATGCCGGAATTCTTCACCCGCATGCACGCTGCCTCGGTCACTGACACGGGCGGAGCGGCGCTGATCCTGGCCGGCCTCATGCTGCAGGGTGGCTTGACGCTGGTGCCGCTGAAGCTGGCGGCGATCTTTCTGTTTCTGTTCCTGACGTCGCCGACGGCGTCCTATGCCCTGGCCAATGCGGCCCTGTTGTCAGGTGTGGCAACAGCGTGCCGCAACCAAACCGGCAAGCAGTTGCCGGAAGAGCGGCAGGATGCCCTTTCAGCGTCGAAACCTCAGACGCCACCGGTTGCCAAGGCGCCTGCGGAAAAGGCAGCTGCAAAGAAAGCCGCAACAGCAGCGGCACCGAAAAAGCCTGCGAAGAAAGCTGCTAGGAAAGCGACCAGAAAAACCGCTAAGAAGCCCGCCAAAAAGGCAGCGAGGAAGAAGTCATGATAACCATCGTGTTCTCCCTGTTCCTGCTGACCATGCTGGTGATCGTGGCTGTGGCCATACTGCGGACCGACAACCTGTTCACTGCCGTCATGCTGTCCGGCATTTTCTCGCTGATCATGGCGGCCAACTTTTTTATTCTGGACGCAGCCGATGTGGCGCTCACCGAGGCGGTGATCGGCGCCGGCATTTCCACTGTGTTGTTTCTCAGCGCCCTTGCTTTGACCGCAGAGTACGACCGCTCACCGCCGGTCGGCACCTGGGTGCCTCTGCTGACGTCCTCGGCGCTGGGCGGCGTCATCATATTCGCCACCTTCCAGGCCCCCAGACTGGGCGACCCCAATGCCATTGTGCACAAGCACGTTGCCCCCTGGTATCTGGAAAGGACGCCGGAACTGATCGACGTACCGAATGTGGTAACGGCTGTGCTGGCCTCATTCCGCGGCTATGACACGCTGGGTGAAGTGTTCGTCGTCTTCATCGCGTGTATCGGCGTCATGTCGCTGCTTGGCCGGGTGCGGCCGCGACGCGACTCCATAGAGGAAGGCGAGTTCGAGAAACGCAGCGACAACCTACGCCATCATCTCATTCCCCGTGTCGTCGGCAAGATGCTGGTGCCGTTTATTGTTCTGTTTGGCCTCTACGTGCAGTTTCACGGCGACTTCGGGCCGGGCGGCGGCTTCCAAGCCGGTGCGCTGATTGCAGCCGGCGTCATCCTGTACGCGCTGGTCGAAGGCGGTCCGCGCGGCCGCGAACTGGTGCCGGAGTGGTTTTCAAGCATGCTGGTCGCGCTGGGTGCTCTCACCTATACCGCAGTCGGGGTTGTCAGCATGATGAGAGGCGGCCGTTTCCTGGACTATTCCGCCTTGTCGCATGACCCAATACACGGTCAGCATATGGGGATCCTGATCATCGAAGCCGGTGTTGGCATGACCGTGGCCGGTGTCATGATAACCATCTTCCATGCCTTCTCGAGACGGGGGATCAGGTAGTGGAAGTGCTGGGGCTGTATAACTATTTTGTCTTCGCTGTGCTTTTGATGGTCGGGCTTTACTGCATTCTGGCTCGAACCAACATTATCAAGTCACTGATAGGATTGACGATTTTCCAAGCCGCTGTGTTCTTGCTGTACATCTCGATGGACAAGATCGATGGCGGCACTGCGCCCATCATCCTGGAAGGTGTGGATGACCAGATATTCGCCAACCCGTTGCCGCAGGTGCTGATCCTCACCGCCATTGTGGTTGGCATCTCCACGACTGCGCTGGCATTGGCCGTCACGGTGCGTATCAAGGAAGCCTACGGCACAATCGAAGAAGACAAGATTCAGGAAATGGACCGCGAGACGTGACACTGTACGACCAGCTTCCGGCACTGGTGGTTGCGGTGCTGTTGTTTACTGCGCCGATTGCCTACATGTTGCGGCTGCACGGGTTTCCGTGGTTTGTGGCGACGGCTGGTGTTGTCACCTCCTTCGCGGTGGCATGTTCGCTGGCGGCAACGGTTATCGGTGGCGAAACCATCATCTACGAAATGGGCGGATGGCCGGCGCCGTACGGCATTGTGCTGAGTATCGATGCCTTGTCGGCACTGATGGCCATGCTGATCACCGGTGCGTCCTCCGCGGCCCTGATTTTCGGTTACAAGAGTCTTGCAGACGAGGTGGGCGAGGAAATTGCGCCGGCCTTTTTCGCGGCCTGGCTCTTGTGCACCGCCGGCCTCGTCGGCATGGTCGTAAGTGGTGATGCGTTCAACATTTTCGTGTTCATGGAAATCTCATCGCTGTCGACCTACGTGCTGATATCAGCCGGGCCTGACCGGCGCGCCCTGATCTCCACATACCGCTACATTGTCATGGGAACTGTGGGCGCCACCTTTTACCTGATCGGCGTCGGCTTCCTGTACATGGTGACCGGTACTTTGAACACGGCCGACCTTGCCGCAAGGGTCGGGCAGGTTGAGGATATCCGTCTGGTGCTGGTGGCCGCCGGATTTGTCTCCGTCGGCCTTGCAGTCAAGGCGGCGATTTTCCCGCTGCATTCATGGATGCCAAACGCCTATACGTTTGCGCCCAACGCGGTGACCGTGTTCATCGCTGCCGCGTCCACAAAAGTCTCGTTGTATGTGTTGATGCGCGTTGACTACGCGATCTTCCAGAACAGCATTGCAAACCATGATGTGCAACTGACGTTTTTCCTGGTCCCGCTCGGCGTGCTGGCGCTGTTTTCCGGCTCCATGCTGGCGATTTATGAGAAGAACTTGAAAAGGTTGCTGGCCTATTCGTCTGTCGCGCAGATCGGCTACATCGCGCTCGGCATCTCCATGACGTCAGTTGCCGGATTGACCGGCGCCATCGTGCACATGTTCAACCATGGCCTGATAAAGGGTGGAATGTTCATGGCTGTTGCCTGTCTTGCAATAAGGTACCGCACGGTGAATGTTGCAAACCTGGCGGGTGCGGGCAGGGCGATGCCATGGACCATGGCAGCCTTTGTCATCGGCGGCCTGGGGCTTATCGGCGTGCCGCTGACACCGGGCTTCATTTCCAAATGGTACCTGGTCCTGGCCGCCCTGAATGAAGGCTGGCTTGGCGCCCTGCTGGTCGCAATCATCCTGTTTTCATCCTTGCTGGCAGTGATCTACGTATGGAAGGTGATCGAGGTTGCTTACTTCCGTGAGCCGCGTTCGAACGCCGTGCCGGTGACCGAAGAAGCGCCGCTGGTCATGCTGATTCCGACATGGATCGTTGTGTTGGCCGGTGTCTGGATTGCTCTGGACACCGGCATGACAGTCGGCCTTGCATCCGTCGGTGCCAAAATCCTGCTCGGTGCTGCCCTATGATATTCAGCGAAGCCGACACCATCCTCTATGCACTGATCATCCCTCTAGTCGGAGCCATCGCCATAGCGCTGACCGGTCGCTGGCCCAATGTGCGCGAAACTGTCACCCTGACGACAGCGGTCTGCCTTGCAGTGGTGGTGTGGAGCCTGGTTCCCGCCTTGCAGACCGGCGGACGCCCCGAACTGAAGCTGGGTGAAATGCTGCCGGGCCTGAGCATCGCCTTCAAGGTGGAGCCGCTCGGCATGTTGTTTGCCGCGCTGGCCTCGGGTCTGTGGATCGTCAATTCGGTCTATTCGATCGGTTACATGCGCGGCAACAACGAGCAGAATCAGACCCGGTTCTATGTCTGTTTCGCCATAGCCCTGGCTGCTGCGGTCGGTGTCGCGTTTTCCGCGAACCTGCTGACCTTGTTCATTTTTTATGAAGTGCTGACCATTTCGACCTATCCGCTGGTGGCCCACAAGGGTGATGAAGCGACCGTCAAGTCGGCGCGGGTTTACATGGGCATTCTGCTGGGAACCTCCATCGGGCTGCTGCTGCCGGCGATGATCTGGACCTATTCGGTGGCCGGGACGCTGGACTTTACGCCGGGCGGCATCCTGGCAGGTAGGATCGCCGAACCGCTGGTCGGGCTGCTGCTGCTGATGTTCGCGTTTGGCATCGGCAAGGCGGCGCTGATGCCGATCCACCGCTGGCTGCCTGCTGCCATGGTGGCGCCGACGCCGGTGTCTGCACTCCTGCACGCCGTTGCTGTCGTGAAGGCAGGGGTGTTCACCGTCACCAAAGTGTTCGTCTACATCTTCGGCATCGATTTCCTGTTCGCCCAGCCCAGTCACCGGCTGATCATCTGGTTTGCCTGTTTCACCATTGTGGTGTCCAGTTTCATCGCCCTGCGCCAGACCAACCTGAAACGCCTGCTGGCCTATTCAACCATCGGCCAGTTGTCCTATGTGGTGCTGGCCGCATCCGTGCTGAAGCCGCTGTCGGAAGTCGGGGCGTCCATGCACATGATGGCGCACGCGTTCGGCAAGATAACGCTGTTCTTTGCCGCAGGTGCGATTTACGTGGCGTCGAAGAAAACCGAGATCACGGATATGCGCGGCATCGGCAGGCGCATGCCGTGGACCATGGCTGCGTTCTCCATAGGTGCATTGTCGATGATCGGCGTCCCGCCCACCGGAGGCTTCATCTCCAAGTGGTACATTCTCGGCGGCGCCATTCAGGACGACAACTATCTGGCACTTGCCACAATTGTGGCATCGACCTTGCTGAACGCGGCGTACTTCCTGCCGTTCATTTTCGCCGCCTTCCTCTACAAGGAAGATGTCCAGCCGGTAAAGCAGCATGGCGAGGCGCCATGGCAAATGGTGGCGGCCCTGACATGTACAGCCCTGCTGACCTTTGCATTCTTCCTATTCCATCAGCCGATTGCCGACCTCGAAGCGCAAATATTGGTACAATAGATCATGGCCCGCACTCCGAAAGAACCTGAAACTGCCCCCGGTCACGATCACTGGCTGGTGCGGCCCGAGACAATCCGCAAGATCTGGATAGGGTCGATAATCGTGCTGGTGATTACCGTCGCCCTGGAAGTGTTCACCGGAACGGCAGGTCATTTTCACGGTATAGACGAGTGGTTCGCCTTCCCGGCCGTGTTCGGTTTCGTGTCCTGCGTTGCCATGGTTTTTGGCGCAAAGGTGTTGGGTAACATCCTGAAACGGAAGGATGATTACTATGATCTTTGAAACCTTCCCGCCGGCACTAATCCTGTTGTTTGCCGCCTTCATGGCGGTGATATCGCGGCCCAACGCCCGCGCCATAATCCTGCTTGTCGCGCCGCTCATAACCTTGTGGGCGATCTGGTCGCTGCCCGACGGTGTGTTGCTCACCACGCGTTTTCTGGGCTATCCGATCGAACCGCTTGAGGTGTCGCCGATAAGGCGCATGTTTGCCACCGTGTTCACCATCATGGCGTTCACCGGTGCGCTGTTTTCGTTCCGCACCGCCAGGACCGCCGAACTGGGAGCGGCATTTGCCTATGCATCCGGCGCCGTGGGCGTGTCGTTTGCCGGCGACCTGATCACCCTGTTCATCTGGTGGGAGATCATGGCGATCTTTTCCACCATCGTCGTTTGGTGCGGTGGCTCCGAGGCCTCGCGCCGGGCCGGTATCCGCTATGCCATGATGCACCTGCTGTCCGGCATTCTTCTCAAGATCGGTATTGAAGGGGTGTATGTCCACACCGGGTCGCTTGAAATCGAGGCCATGCTGGCGACTGATCTTGACCGCTGGCTGATCCTGATCGGTATTCTCATCAACGCCGCGGCACCGCCGTTTTCGGCTTGGCTGCCGGATGCCTATCCCGAGACCAGTCCGACCGGAGCCGTGTTCCTGTCGGCGTTCACCACCAAGACCGCGGTGCTGGCCCTCATTCTGCTGTTCCCCGGCGAACAGGTG
>JBCCVY010000190.1:0-7182 GCA_039194725.1 Pseudomonadota bacterium | reverse complement strand
GCAAGATTTTTCAAAGAATACAGGAAACCGGCTCCGGCGGCGCCAAACACGGTCATCTTCAACCAGACCGGGAGCAGGTTCAATACGCCGGACAGCATGCACAGCAACACGAACCCTGCAATCATCATGGCAGGGAAAAGCCGTTCAAGCAGTCGCTCCCAATAGATCGAAACCTTGGCGAGAGTGACTTTGCGGGCGATTATCTGAGCCGGATCAAATTTCATTGCCCGATCATTCTAGCATAACAAGGCGAAAGCAAGGGGCCATAATGGCGCTATGATTACCTCATAAACGCAAAAGTGATCACAACGGTTTTCAGGCGCAGGTCATTGCTGCCATCCGGCGAGCCTGTCGAGGCCGATCAGGGCGTCGTAGGTTTGCCGGGGACGTACAATGGCAAAACGTTCACCATTGACCAGAACTTCCGGGACCAGCAGTCTCGAATTGTAGGTGCCGGCCTGCACGGCTCCGTAGGCGCCGGCGGTCATGACCGCAATGAGATCGCCGGCTTTCACCGGCGGCATGTTGCGGTTCTGGGCTAGGTAGTCGCCGGATTCACATACCGGTCCCACAACGTCGGCGAGTGACGTCTCAACGGCACCATCAGGCTCAGTTACGGTGAGAATGTCGTGCCAGGCGTCATACAGTGTCGGCCGGATCAGGTCGTTCATGGCCGCGTCAACGATGATGAACGTCTTGCCCTCTTCGTGTTTGACGTGAATGACGCGGGTGACAAGAATCCCGGCATTGCCGGCGATCATGCGGCCCGGTTCCATGACAAACTTGCAGTCCAAGTGGCCGAGTGTTTCACGCACCACGGCAGCGTACTCGTCCGGGTGTGGCGGGACGTCATTGGTGCCGCGATAGGGAACCCCCAGGCCGCCGCCAAAATCAATGTGGGTGATGGTGTGACCGTCATCGCGCAGCTTCTGCACCAGTTCTGCGAGCAGCGTATATGCCTGCTGGTAGGGCTCAAGCGTGGTGATCTGGGAGCCGATGTGGACATCGACACCGCTGATCCGCAGGCCTGGAAGCGAAGCCGCACGGGCGTAGATTTCCCGGGCCCGGCTCATGGATATGCCGAACTTGTTCTCCGACTTGCCGGTGGTGATCTTGGCGTGGGTCTTGGCGTCAACGTCCGGGTTGACCCGGATGGAGATGGTGGCCGTCTCACCCAGGCGGCGGGCTATTTCGGACAAAAGCTCCAGTTCAGGTTCGCTTTCGACGTTGAAGCAGGCAATACCTTCACGCAGGGCATAGGACATTTCCGCAGCTGTTTTGCCGACGCCGGAAAAAACAATCTTGCGCGCTGGCACACCGGCGGCGCGGGCGCGGCGCAACTCGCCTTCCGACACCACGTCCATGCCGGCCCCCAGGTCGGCAAGCGTCTTGATGACCGCCTGGTTGGAGTTGGCCTTCATGGCGTAGCAGATGGTCAGGTCGAGATCATGGAAGGCGGCTTTCAGGACCTCGAAATGCCGGGTGAGTGTTGCCGTAGAGTAGCAGTAGAACGGCGTTTCCACGTCTTCGGCCAGCTCGGCAAGATCAATGTCCTCGGCGTGCAGGCTGCCATCTCTGTAGGTAAAATGATGCATGGGATAATCGGTGTAATGGCTGGATCAAAAGTGTCAGGGCAATTGGGCGCTCATCCGGACGCGTGTTGGCGGGCAAGCGTATCCTGGTTGCCGGGGCCGCACGAGCGCGCGACGGCGGGGTCGCTTCTCAATACGGTTTTACGAGCGGATCAATGGCAGCGGGGTCATCGGGGTCCGGCGCCGCAACTCCGGGCGGCGGTTCCAGGGGACCACGCACACCGCAGGCCGACAGCGACAATGCCAGCAGGGCGAGGACAACAAGTTTGCGCAGGTCCATGGGTCCGATTCCAGGAGATACATCTGTCAGTCGGCATGTTGTACCCTAAACCGGGGCCGCAGGCAAAGTGGCAATCTGCACCGCATACCAAAGTAGGCGATTATTCGCCTTGCTATTGTTCGCCCCGTTTGGCGGTGACAGTCTGCACCTCAATCCAGTACCGCGGGTTTCGCGGTTCCGGCTGATTGGGGAAGGTGACGATCTGGTCGCCCTGATAGCTGCCGGAGGGCTGCAGGTCCAATGGATCAAAGCCGACGGTGCGTGTGCCGATGACGGTGCAGTTGGCGTTGAGCTTGCCGGGGTCAACGTCGGCCTGCTCCACGTCATAAAACACCGGGCAGGAAAACAGAGTGAGCCGCAACGTCACGCTGGCGACGGTGAACTCTGTCGAGCGGTTGGTAAGCATTGTCTGCAATTGCCATCTGAACAGATCAGGCTCGACGCGCTCCCTGCCGGCGCTGTCAAAGACCGTCCGGTTCGGATTGGTCAGGCTCGTCTGGCCAATGGCAATATCGGATTTCTTCACCGCCGTGAATGTCATGGTCTCCTGGCGGCGGACCTCGGAAAACCGGTCGGCAGTCTTGATGTCGGCTTCGATTTCCTGCTGGGTCAGAGTGAATATCAGCATGAACACGCCGAACACGATGGTTGCGAACGCCAGCAGCCCGCGTCGCCACATTGTGTTGGTGACGAACAGCCAGATTATGGCGATCAGCAGCAGATAGATTACCAGCCAGCGCATGCGTTACCTCTCTCCTGGCAAAAAACTCGTTGCTCGGCACCAATCACTTAGTCATTAACGCTCCGCTATGCAATTCATGCGCAGTGCGGCCAAACATCCTTTGTACGATGCAGGTTTGAAAACCCGCCATTGATGATATCTTTGTGATAACGGGCCTCAGGATTTCTACAATGATTTCACGACGGCAATTCCTCAAGCTCATGGGCGGCGGCTTTATCGCTTCGGCCGCTCTGAGCACCTATGCATTTGCCATAGAACCCCTGTACCGGCTGCAGCTGACGACCTACAGGATTACACCGCCGAACTGGAGCACCGGCCTGAGCCTGCGGGTGGCAGTGATTGCCGACATTCATGCCTGCAAGCCCTGGATGACACTCGAACGCATTGAAGAGATCGTTGCGCAGACCAATGCTCTCAAGCCGGATGTGACCTTGCTGCTGGGCGACTACAGTTCCGGCATGAACCTGGTGACCGACTATGTGCACTCCAGGGACTGGGGTCCGGCGCTGGGAAAGCTTGAAGCTTCATTGGGCGTTTACTCGATCCTCGGCAACCACGACTGGTGGGAAGACAAAACCGCCCAACAGACCGGGCATGGACCCACGTTTGGCCAGCTGGCTCTGCAACGGGAAGGGATACCGGTGCTGGAAAATGATGCCGTCAGGCTGATCAAGGACGACAGCGCATTCTGGATCGCCGGCCTGGGCGATCAGCTGGCCTTGCTGCCGCACAGGAGATATGGCCGGCGCAACTGGCAGGGAATGGATGATCTCGATGGCACTGTCGCCAAGATAACCGACACGGCGCCAGTGCTGCTGATGGCGCATGAGCCGGATATCTTTCCCCGTGTTCCGGACCGTGTCTCGCTGACCTTGTCCGGTCACACCCATGGTGGACAGATCCGGCTTTTCGGATATTCGCCGGTGGTGCCGTCCCGGTACAAGAACCGATATGCCTACGGGCATGTGGTGGAGAACGGTCGACACCTGATCGTCTCGGGCGGGCTTGGCTGCTCAATCGCACCGGTGAGACTTGGTTCGCCGCCCGAGATCGTCCTGCTGGAACTGGGCCGTGGCCCCGCCGCTTGACTGGTGGCGGTACCGACCAGGGATCAGGCCAGATTATTCAACCAGCGCCTGGCCTCGCGCTTCACGTTGACCGGGGCGGTGCCGCCGAAACTCCGCCGTGAGGCGGCAGATGCGCCTGGCGTCAGAACCTTGAAAACGTCTGAGGTTATGCGCGGCTCAACGCTTTGCATGTCTTCAAGGTTGAGCGCGTCCAGTTCCAGGCCCCGGTTCTCCGCCATGGCCACCAGCGAACCGGTGACATGGTGGGCGTCGCGGAACGGCATCGCCAGCACCCGCACCAGCCAGTCGGCCAGATCGGTCGCGGTTGAGTACCCGGCGCCGGCTGCGGCAGCCAGCCTGTCGGTGACCGGTTCCATGTCGGCCGCCATGCCGGTCATCGCCGAAATAGCCAGAGACATGGCGTCGATGGCGTCAAACGCCGGTTCCTTGTCTTCCTGCATGTCTTTGGAATAGGCCAGCGGCAATCCCTTCATGACCAGCAGTAGGCCGGTGAACGCCCCCAGAATGCGGCCTGGTTTGGCGCGTATCAGCTCGGCGGCGTCGGGGTTTTTCTTTTGCGGCATAATTGACGAGCCGGTGGTGAACCGGTCGGACAGGCGGACAAATCCGAACTGCGGCGTTGACCAGATCACCAGCTCTTCGGCAAACCGCGACAGGTGCATGGCGCAGATCGACGCCGCAGCAAGTGTTTCCAATACGAAATCCCGGTCCGCCACGCTGTCCAGCGAGTTGCGTGTCGGCCGCTCGAACCCGAGCGCCTTGGCGGTCATGGTGCGATCAATGGCAAACGATGTGCCGGCTAGCGCGGCCGTTCCGAGCGGGCATTCGTTCAGTCGCTTGCGGGCGTCGGCAAACCGTGAGCGGTCGCGGGCGATCATTTCCACATAGGCCAGAAGGTGATGACCGAAGGTGACCGGCTGGGCCGTCTGCAGGTGGGTGAATCCGGGCATCACCGCGTCCGCATGTGCCAGTGCCTTGGTGGCCAGCTCGCGCTGCAGGCCCGCCAGCTGCTGATCAAACATGTCCAGGCAATCACGCACGTAAAGCCTGAAATCCGTTGCCACCTGATCATTGCGGGAGCGCGCTGTGTGCAGCCTGCCGGCGGCGTCGCCGATACGATCTTTCAGCGCGGCTTCAATGTTCATGTGAATGTCTTCCAGGGCGGCGGAAAACGTGAACCGGCCGGCTTCGATGTCGTCGCCGATGGCCTTGAGGCCACGCACGATGTCACGGACATCTGATTTGGCAATGATGCCGCATTCCCCCAACATGGTGGCATGGGCTATCGATCCTGCGATATCCTGTGCAAAAAGACGCTGATCAAAGCTGATCGAGGCATTGATCTTTTCCATTATCTCGTCGGGACCGGTGTTGAACCTGCCGCCCCACATCTTATTTGTCATCTATGACCTGCCATCAGTTTGCATGTTCAAGAACCCAGAGCCCGGAAACACCATGACCAGTAACAGCCAACAGCCGCAACCATCATCATCCCGCAACAAGATGCTTGGCATCGTTGCTGCCGGCCTCGGCGTTGCCGTGATCGGGGTTTACGCGATGTTGGGCAGCAATGGCAATGAAGAGGTTGCCCGGGACAGGGCCGCGGTGACTGCGCCTGCCGCTTCGGACGGCACGGCTGCCAAACTGGACAAGTCGCTGTCTTCCGGCGCGATGGCCGCTTTCGTGTTCAAGCAGGACCGGCCCGAGGTTGTGACCGGCGATTTCAAGAATGCCGCCGGCGAGACCATCGACATGAGCAACTGGAAAGGCCGGGTTGCACTGGTCAATCTGTGGGCGACCTGGTGCGGTCCATGCCGCGCAGAAATGCCGCATCTGGCCAAGCTGCAGGAATTGTACGGCGGCGAGCAATTTGAGGTTGTCGCGCTCAGTGTCGATCTGAAAGGCGCCGACGCCTCCGCTGCATTCCTCAAAGAGATCAAGGCTGACAATCTCGCGCTTTATGTCGACAAGACCACCAAGGCCATGAAAAAACTCGGTGCCTACGGACTGCCCCTGACAGTGCTGGTCGACCGCAAGGGCCGGGAGATCGGCCGCCTGCTTGGTCCGGCTGACTGGGCGGGCAAAGAAGCCAAGCGGCTGATAGAAGCTGCAATAGCGGAAAACCCGCAATCCTGACCGCATCCAATGGTTAGTAGAAAGCCCAGAATGGCTCTAGCTAGCGAGGCTGCTGGGCGAGCCAGGTCCGTGCTGTGTCGAGGTTGGGCAGGCGGCGCCATCCGACCGGGGTTTCCACCGCGATGGAGCCGTCTTCCAGCGTCATTGCCAGATGTCCGTCGATATTGAACTCGTCGATGGCAAGCGGCCAGCTGCGCGGGTCAGTGGTGTCGGGTACGATCGGCGGCGGCGGCGCATAGGGTGCGGGCTGAAACGGTTCCTGCTCGGGCGCTTCATCTGCGCCGGTGTTCTCATTGGCGGCACTGTCGGGCTCCGGCGCCGCTGTATCCTCTTCTGCCGGTGCTGCCGGTTTCATCGGCGGCAGATCGCCATCGCCGGTCGAAGCGACCACCAGGGCATTGCCTGCAGCGGCGCTGCTGTCCAGTAGCCTTGCGGTGTTGTTTGCGGTGGCGATCATTGCCCTGGCCATGGTTGCGCTGATGACACACAGCAGGCCGAGTGTCAGGGTTGCCGCGCCGCCCGCCAGCAACGGTCCGCCGGCGGCGATGCCGAAATCACTCTGCGTTAACAGGTAGATGCCGTAACCCACGAGACCGCCGCCACCAAGCACGGCCAGCCATCCCAATGCCCCCACAAGTCCGGCAATACCGCGGCCGGATGTCACTTCTTCAGACATAAATGTACCCCCGTACCAAATCCCTCAGCATCAGTTGACCACAAAACTGCCTCATGGGCAATTCGTCATCTGGTCGGCACGGGTGTCTCGCCGCGATAGTCGTAGAAACCACGATTGGTTTTGCGGCCAAGCCAGCCAGCCTCGACATATTTGACCAGCAACGGGCACGGCCGGTATTTGCTGTCGGCAAGTCCGTCAAACAATACCTGCATGATTGAAAGACAGGTATCGAGCCCGATGAAATCGGCAAGTTCCAGCGGTCCCATGGGGTGATTTGCCCCTAGTTTCATAGCCTTGTCGATGGCTTCCACAGACCCGACACCTTCATATAGCGTGTAAACGGCCTCGTTGATCATCGGCAGCAACACCCGGTTCACGATGAACGCCGGGAAGTCTTCCGCAACCGCCACAGATTTGTCCAAGCTGCCGACAAATTCGCGCACTTCCTGGAAAATCTCGTCGACGGTGGCAATGCCGCGAATGAGCTCCACCAGTTCCATCACCGGCACTGGGTTCATGAAATGGATGCCCATGAATCGTTCCGGCCGGTCTGTCCCGGCGGCCAGGCGGGTTATGGAAATCGACGACGTGTTGGAGGTGAGCAGCGTCCGGTCCCCCAGATGCGGCGTCAGATCTGCAAAGATCTTGTGCTTGATCTGCTCATTCTC
>JBCCVY010000189.1:0-7186 GCA_039194725.1 Pseudomonadota bacterium | reverse complement strand
GCCCAAAGTCGACAAGGTTGAAAAGAAGATCGACCGGCCAACACCGAAGCCGGCCAAGGAGATAAAGCAGGCGGCGCGTGAGCCGCAAGCCCAGCCTGAGCCGGAACCCAAGCCGGAGCCGAAACCCGAACCGGAACAGGCAGAGCCGACACCACCGGATCCGGCGCCGCTGGAAGAGCTGATAAAGAAGACCGAAGACGTCACGCCCGATCCGAAGCCGGTCGAGGAGCCTAAGCAGGCCGAGCGCAAGCCTGTGCCCAAGCCGCGGGTAAAGCCCAAGCCGCCGAAGAAAATCGCCAAGAAGAAAAAGCAGGAAGAGTTCAAGCTGGACGACATTGCCGCCCTGCTCAACAAGACCGATGAGGAAAAGGCGGCGCCGAGCGATCAGTCCGACACCGGGACCCCGTTGCAGGGCCTGCAGAACCTGAGCGGTGAAGACCGTCAGGTGACGGCGACGGCGCTGGACTGGTTGCGCCAACGGGTCGGGCAGTGCTGGTCCATCCCTGCAGGTGCGCGGGACGCGGCCGGCCTGATCGTCACCTTGCGCTTTCAGCTTGATATCAACGGCAACCTGATCTCACAACCGCTGGTGGAGCAGGTTACAAATCATCCGGCCGCCCAGGCAGCGGCCCGGTCGGCGCTTGCGGCATTGATCCAGTGCCAGCCATACGACAGAATGCCCAAGGAAACCCACAGTTTGTGGGCAGATATCAGAATGAAGTTCGATCCCAGTGTCATGGTCGGGCTGAACTGAGCAGGCGGCGGTCTAGAGCGAATTGTTATTGGATTGTATCATTTGATGGCGGAAAATCGGTTCACTCGGGCAGATCAGGATGACATTTGGTTGAGCCAACCAAAAGTCATGAACCTGATCGCTTCCAAAGTGGCCGAGCAACTTTATGGGTTTTTTCGAACCCATGTTGCTCTGTGCGTGTCGCGCAGCGCGATACGGTGCATCGGGCAAGCGGGGCAACGACGCCGATGGACCGATTTTCCCCACCCCGATGGAAATGGAGATGTTGAAATGTTTAGTGCAAGGGCCGGGCGATTTTGCCCTCTGGCGTCGTTGGATCGCACTTGCGGTGGGGCCACACCACGGCGCGCAATCCGCCTAGCCAGCGACCAAAATCGCCACGGTCAAATGATTCAATCCAACAACAGTTCGCTCTAATGGTTCAATTCAATCTCATCTCACTGCAGGGAATCCCGATGAAATCAGCGATGGTACGAACTGGCAGTTTGTCTCTGGCAATCCTGCAGCGGGCTGCTGCTGCAATATTGATCTGGATCGCACTGGTCGTGCCGGCTCAAGCGGTACTCGAGGTCGACATCAACCAGGGCCAGGTGGACCCGATCCCCATAGCGCTGCCGAATTTCGGCGGAGCAGATCCGCAGTCGCAGCAATACGGCATCGACATCACCACCATCATCGGCAACAATCTGGAGCGCTCCGGCCTGTTTCGCCCGCTGCCGCAGAATTCGTACCTGCAGCAGGTCATCGACTTCAATGCCCAGCCGCGGTTTGTCGACTGGCAGACCATTCAGGCCCGGGCCCTGGTGACCGGCCAGGCGGTCATTCTGGATGACGGCCGCATACGCGCCGACTTCCGGTTGTGGGATGTTTACGGCCAGACCCAGATTGTCGGCCTGCAGTTTGTCACGACACAGAAGAACTGGCGCCGTATCGGCCACCTGATTTCCGACGCCATTTACAAGGCCATGACCGGCGAGGACGGATATTTCGACAGCCGTATCGTTTACGTGGCCGAGAGCGGGCCGAAAAACCAGCGCAAGAAGGTCCTGACGATCATGGATCAGGACGGCTTCAACAGGCGTCCCTTGACCAATGGCAACGACCTGGTGCTGACGCCGAGGTTTTCGCCCACGTCACAGGAAATCACCTACATGTCGTTCGCCGGCGGCCGGCCGCGGGTCTACCTGTACAACATCGACACGCGCCAGCGCGAGGTGGTTGGCGAGTTTCCCAACATGAGCTTCAGCCCGAGATTCTCGCCGGATGGGCAAAAAGTGATCATGAGCCTGCAGGAAGGCGGCAATGCCAACATCTATGAAATGGATCTGCGCACCCGCCGGCTGCGCCAGCTGACCAACACGGCAGCGATCGATACAGCGCCGTCTTATTCACAGGATGGCAGGCGAATCGTGTTCGAGAGTGACCGTGACGGCGGCCAGCAGATATATGTGATGAACGCCGATGGTTCAGGCCAGCAACGCATTTCGTTTGGCCAGGGACGCTATTCGACCCCGGTCTGGTCGCCACGCGGCGACAACATCGCCTTCACCCGGTTTGGCGGCGGCAGATTTTCCATCGGTGTGATGCGTCCCGACGGTTCTGGTGAGAGAATATTAACCGAAGGTTTCCATAATGAAGGGCCAACATGGTCACCAAATGGGCGGGTGATCATGTTCTTCCGGGATTCAGGAGGAGAAAGCGGGGGTGCAAAAATGTTTTCGGTGGACCTGACGGGCTACAATGAGCGCCCGGTGCCGACACCGACATTTGCATCTGATCCGGCATGGTCGCCTCTTCTCAGATAAACGGAAATTGAACTGCAAACTGGACAGATAATGGCTTGTATTGTCATAAATCTGCCATCACATGGGTCGATTGGCCCGTCATCAATTCGCCGCGTTGTATTTGAGTCTGGTGGGGCTGGCTTTGCAACAAGTGGTCGATAACTGGATGCCACAAGGAGTGGGATAAATGTATCGCAATACTGCAGGCCGCAAGATTGCCCTTGCGTTCGTAGGGCTGCTGGTTCTGGCCGGCTGCTCGAAATCAGAAAAACCTGATTTGCTGGCACAGGGCCCCAACAGCGCAACCCAGGTTGTGCCGGGCACTGAACGGGATTTCATTGTAAATGTCGGGGACCGGGTCTATTTCCTGGTCGACCAGACCACGCTGACGCCTGAGGGCATGGAAACGCTGCGCCGGCAGGCCCAGTGGCTCAACCAGTATCCGAATGTCACCATTCAGGTTGAGGGCCATGCCGACGAACGTGGCACGCGCGAGTACAACATCGCGCTGTCGGCGCGCCGGTCTACCGCGACGCGCGAGTTCCTGATATCACAGGGTGTTGCGCCGCAACGTGTCGCCACGCTTGCCTACGGCAAGGAACGGCCGGTGGCGCTTTGCGATGCGGAAAGCTGCTGGGCGCAGAACCGCCGTGCCGTAACCGCGATTACCGGTGGTGCAAAACCGCCATCGCAAGGATCGATTGGCTCTTGATGAATTTGCCATATTGCGTTTGAGTCTGGTGGGGCTGACTCTGTATCAAGTGGTTGGTAACTGGATGCCACAAGGAGTGGGATAAATGTATCGCAATACTGCAGGCCGCAAGGTTGCCCTTGCATTCGTAGGGCTGCTGGTGCTGGCCGGTTGCTCGAAATCGGAAAAACCTGATCTGCTGTCACAGGCCCCTAACAATGCTACCCAGGTTGCACCGGGTTCTGAGCGGGATTTCATCGTTAATGTCGGGGATCGCATCTATTTCCTGGTGGATCAGACGACGCTGACGCCCGAGGGCATGGAGACCTTGCGCCGGCAGGCCCAGTGGCTCAACCAGTATCCCAACGTTACCATACAGGTGGAAGGACATGCCGATGAGCGTGGCACGCGTGAGTACAACATCGCGCTGTCGGCGCGCCGGTCCACCGCGACCCGTGAGTTCCTGATATCGCAAGGCGTGGCGCCGCAGCGTGTCGCCACGCTTGCCTATGGCAAGGAACGGCCAGTGGCGCTTTGTGATGCGGAAAGCTGCTGGGCACAGAACCGGCGCGCGGTAACAGCCATAACTGGTGGTGCCTCACCTGGATGACGCCTCATGGCCGCAAGGGCCTTGGTGTTGAGCGCCCGCGGATACGTCCGCGGGCTTTCAATGGCTTGAGGCCAGCAAACGGCTCCTGGTCCAAGTTTGACCGGATTTTGCGGGCAAATTGGCCTGATATGAATTTGTAGCCGAAGTCCAATCCGGATTGAGAAATCAGCCGGATACCGTTACAATTCCGGTGGCTTTGGTATCATCCAGCGGCACACAAATTTGCTTGAGGGACTGCATTCATGATCAAACTGCTCAAACGCTCTTTGGCGCTTTCCTTGCTGGGACTGGCTGTCTTGCCGGCGGGTTCGGCGCTGGCGCAATCGGACCAGTGGAACTCGCTATATGACCGGATCATCCGGCTGGAAGCCGAGGTTCGCAGCGGCGGCGGTGCCCGGGGAGGCGGCGGCAATGGCCAGATACAGGCCCAGCTGCAGCAGCTGTCAGCCCAGATGAATGCCATGGCGCAGCAGATCTATGACATGCAGCGCGAACTGAACCGCCTGCGTGAACTGGAGCGGCAGGGACTTCTGTTCAAGAAGAAGCGGCGGCTGGCGACGGCGATTGCCCCGCAACAACAGTCCGGGCAATGGGATCAGGGACAGCTGGCTCCGGCACAAAACTATGGCCGGGTCGAACAATCGGTCGAGATTGAACGCGCACCGTCTGCAGGCGGGCAAATTCCGCGTGGCGGACTGGCGCCGGGACCCAGGGTGCTGGGAACGCTGCACTTGAACGACAATCAGGGCGTGCCCGCAGCGCCGGCACAACCCACTTATCAACAACCGGTCCAGCCACTGCAGCAGCCGCAATTGCAGCCCCAGCAACTGCAACCGCAAGTGCAACAGCAGTGGCAGCAGAACACTACGCAACCGCGTCAGGTCCAGGGCGTGCAATCGCAGGCCCTGCCGCCGATCGGGGGCAACCAGCAGGCTGGCGTCCAGCAACTGCCCCAGGGGCAGCCGCGCTACCAGCTTCAGCAGGGCCCGCAGGCCTACCGGCCGGAACCGGTGCAGGAACCGACTTTTGACGCCCAGGGGCGGCCATCGCTGGCACCAGAAAAAGTGGAAACCGCGCTGCTTGACGGCAGTGCAGGCGGCAGCGACCTCAGCGCCGGATCAGGCGGCAGTCTGGCGGCAACCAATCCCGACAGCCTGTTCAAGCAGGCGCAGTCCAGTTACCGGTCGCGGGATTTCTCCGGCGCTGTTTCAGGATTTCGCACCTTTGTAACCCGTCACCGACAACATGAACTTGCTGATGATGCCCAGTTCCTGCTTGGTGAGGCCTATTACGCGCAAGGCAGCTGGAAGCAGGCC
The DNA here is from genome assembly GCA_039194725.1 of Pseudomonadota bacterium. Classification (GTDB taxonomy): domain Bacteria; phylum Pseudomonadota; class Alphaproteobacteria; order Rhizobiales; family Aestuariivirgaceae; genus Anderseniella. The sequence goes on along the minus strand of JBCCVY010000189.1, from coordinate 2,031 downwards.
GCGCAGTCTTACCTGGCGGGTTACCAGAATTTCCCCAAGAGCGACAAGCGCGGTTCGAATTTGCTGAAGCTGGGTATGTCGTTGAACAAGCTGGGTCAGAAAAAGAAGGCTTGTTCGACGTTTGCCGAGGTCAACAAGAAGTACGGCAAGCAGGCTTCGCTGCGCAACAAGTCGCTTAAGGAAATGCAGCGTGCCGGGTGCGGCTGATAAATGGCTCTGGACCCTGGGGTCATTGACGATCACGAAGCAGCAGCACTGTTCTCCCGGCATCTGATAGGCGACACAGGGCTGGTTCTTGCCGTTTCCGGCGGCTCTGATTCAATGGCGCTGATGCGGTTGATTGCGCGCTGGAACAGTTCGCTGCGGGCAGATGCGCGCGCCAACCTCCATGTTGTGACTGTGGATCATGGCCTGCGGCCGGAGTCGGCCGGGGAGGCGGATTTCGTGGTCCGGGAAGCCACCGCGCTGGGCTTGCCCGCCGAGAAATTGCGGTGGGACGGGCCACACCCGAAAACCGGTGTGCCGGCGGCAGCGCGCGCAGCGCGGTACCGGCTTATGGCCGAGGTTTGCCGGGACAAACCCGCGGTGCTCGTGACTGCGCATACGGCCGACGATCAGGCTGAAACCCTGATTATGGCCCTGGCCAGAGGCGCCGGTGTCGATGGGCTCTCGGCCATGCAGCCGAGAACGCAGTTGAACGGAATGACCATTGTGCGCCCGCTCCTGGAGGTTTCCCGGGCCCGGTTGCGCGCAACACTCGCCCGATCAGGTGCGGACTGGGTGGATGACCCGACCAATCGTGACAAGGCTTTTGAACGCGTGCGGGTGCGGCAGGTTCTCAGCCTGCTGGAGGGTGAGGGCGTGGACCGCAGCGCTCTGGCCCGGTCGTCGCGGCGCCTGTCACGGGCGCGGGCTGCGCTGGCACATGCCGCCGACGCGCTGGCACAGGATGCGGTGGTTCATGAAGGGTGCGGCTTTGCGCGCATCCTGCGGGAGCCGTTCCTGCAGGCGCCGGACGAGATTCAGCTGCGTTGCTTGTTGACGGCCACCGGGGCCTATGGCGGAGGCATGGCCCAGAGTCTGTCGGGCGCGGAAGCGCTGCTTGCCTGGATGCAGTCGGGTGCGGGGAGAGCCAGAACATTTGCCGGATGCCGGATTGTGCGCCGGTCTGCCGAGTTTGTTGTCGGACGGGAAGGCGAGCGGGTCGATGAAACGCCGGTACGACTTGAACCGGGACAGCGGGTTGCCGAATGGGATCGGCGCTATCACATCACGGCCAGCAGACATGCCTGTCCGGGCGAGTTGAAGGTATTGCGTGAGGTTGAGAAGAACCTGCTGCCGGCCAGGCCGGCAAGCGTGCCGGACTTCGTGTGGCAGGGGCTTCCGGCGGTCATCGCCGCCGGAAACCAGGTGATCTTGCCGGCCGGCGGCATGGCTTGCAGCTCGACCGGTCAACAAAATGTCGTGTTCGACCTCATTGCAGGCCCGAAAACGGCTCAAAGTTAATTATTCTGACAAACGCCGGTACCCATTAATCTTGGCAAAGGATAAAGACGTACCTATGTTAGGTCTAACCGAGATTGTCTATCTGGGTGGCGCTGCTGTTGCAGGTCGCCATCCCGACACATTCCTGAAAGGATGTAGCGCCCGTGGGTAACTTCCGCAACTTCGCCGTGTGGGTGATCATTGCGATGCTTTTGTTCGCTTTGTTCAACCTGTTTCAACAACCCGGCGGCTCAACCCGCGCCGACACGCTAAGCTATTCGGAATTCATCGCAAAGGTGGAGGCCGGAGCGGTTCGTGATGTCACCATCGCGGGCGATCAGATCACCGGCAAGCTGAATGACGGCAAGGCATTCGAGACCGTCGCACCAAATGACCCCAACCTGGTAACGACGCTGAGCGAAAAAGGCGTCAACATCAGTGCCCAGCCGAGCAACAGCGAAGGCGCTTTCCCAGGCATGTTGCTGTCATGGTTCCCGATACTGCTGATGATTGCGGTGTGGATTTTCTTCATGCGCCAGATGCAGG
>JBCCVY010000188.1:0-7298 GCA_039194725.1 Pseudomonadota bacterium | reverse complement strand
GACGGGCAGCGGGAGATAGTGTGCGGCGTGACCATCTATGCGCTGAAGCACCGCCATCCGGACCTGCCGATGGAAGGCCTGCTGCCGGCAGAACTGTTCCTGGATGCGTACGACCGATACATGATCGAAATCCATGATATTGCGCGCCACAAATACGACGACGGCCGAACCGAGCCCAACGGGCCGGTTGAAATCATGGTGCACGACGAGGATTGGAGATGAGGCTGTCACAGCCACCAATTCGATTTTCAATCCGACGCGGTGACTATCCAAAGGGAGCTTAACATGTACAAATCCATACTGTTGCCGATAGACCTGTCTGAAATTGAGAGAGGCAGGGCGATGATTGATCTGGCCCAGAGGCTCGCCGACAAGGACACGCGGATACGGCTTGTGAATGTTGTTGTCGACATTCCGGCGTTCGTTGCCGCTGAGGTGCCCAGTGAAATCATCAAGACGACCATGACCACGGCAAGGCAAACCCTGCAGGGACTGATCACCGCTGCCGGCCTCAAAGCGGATGCGGAAGTCCGGTCCGGCAAGCCGGGTCCGACCATTCTGGATGCCGCCGACGAGTGCGAAGCCGACCTGATCATTGTCGGATCGCACAAACCCGGTCTGGAGGACTATTTCCTCGGCTCGACCGCTGCCCGTGTCGTGCGCCATGCCCAGTGTTCCGTGCTGGTGATGAGATAGACAGCAAGCACGGGCGATCCGGCATAAGGAGCAACAATGCACGCCGTGATCCTGGTTGCGGCCTATTTGGCAATCACGCTCGCACCGCTTGTGCTGAGCGTTCTGCAAGGACGGGCGATACGCCCGTTCTGGGACGAGGTGTCATCCGGCCTCGCCATGGCCGCCTTTGCAATCCTGCTGGTCGAATTCGTCCTATCGGGACGGTTCAAGGTGATATCGGCCCGCATCGGCATGGACGTGACCATGCGGGTTCATCAATTGCTGGCGCGCACCGCGCTGGTGTTCATACTGATCCACCCGTTCCTGTACCAGACGCCGCTGCTGAATTTTGACCTGCCCTGGGATGTGTCGCGCCAGCTCACCCTGGGGCTGACTTTCGGGTCGCTTGCCAGCGGGCTGATCGCCTGGATTGCTCTGCCGGCCTTGGTCCTGACGTCGATATTCCGTGATCAATTGCCCTACCGCTACGAGACCTGGAGATTGATGCATGGCATAGGCGCTGTCCTGATTGCTTTGGCCGGCATGCACCACACCCTGCATGCCGGGCGCTACAGTTCCGATCCGGTGCTGGCCGGTTTCTGGATGGTGCTGCTGGCGGCCGCTCTGGGATCGCTGGCCTACAGCTACCTGATCATGCCCCTGAAGGAGCTGTCGCGGCCGTTCCAGGTTGCTTCTGTACGGAAGCTTGCCCGGCGGACCTGGGAGCTCACCATCAAGCCCAAGAGCGATGTCGGCTTGACGTTCGAGGCTGGCCAGTTCGTGTGGTTGAACTTGGGAAACAGCCCGTTCTCGCTGCATGAGAATCCGTTCTCCATCAGTTCAGCGCCGGGCGATGACATCCAGTTCGTGATCAAGGAGGCGGGAGATTTTACCGGCCGAATTGGCCAGGTTGCGCCGGGAACCACGGCCTATCTGGACGGGCCGCATGGCAACCTGACCCTGAAAGGGCGGTCCGGCAAGGGAATTGCGCTGATTGCCGGCGGTGTCGGTGTGGTGCCGCTGCTGAGCATTGCCCGGCAACTTCAAGCAGACCGTGACGACCGCGCAATGGTGCTGCTCTACGGAAACCGGCTGGCTGATCAGATTGTCTATGAAGACGAACTGCGACAGCTGTCCGGTCAAAACAACCGGGAGGTAAAGTTTGCGCTGTCCGAACCCGGGCCGGGATGGAGCGGCCTCACGGGCATTATCGACCGGACCATGATTGATGAGGTGTTCTGTTTTGACGATGCTGCACAGTGGATCTATCTGGTGTGCGGTCCGCCGGCTATGCTGGATGTCGTCGAACACGCCCTCATTGCGCGTGGCGTGCCGGCCAGCCAGATCGTGTCCGAGCGGTTCTACTATGACTAGGGAATGCAAAGCATGACGCAAAATACCCGAATTCTGACCGTCGTCTGGGCAACCAGTATTGTGCTGGTTGTTGCCGCTGTCTCGTTCGCACTGCGATAGCACACAACATCGCCTCGGCTTCAGGTCACGCGGCGCGAAACCTTGCGTTTGCGGGCAGGAGCCTTCGATTTCAATGCCGGAAACTCTTCCGGTGTCACTGTTTCCTTTTCCAGCAGCAAGAGGGCTCCCTTTTTCAAGTCCGTCCGGCGGGCCTTCAGTGTCGCAACGGCCTTCTCCTATGCTTTGCCTGTCAGGGTTTTAACCGCGGTATCGACCTCCCTTGCTGTCGCCTAAGAGTAATCGCGCGCCGGTCCGGCGACATCTCCGGTGCCGCAGACCCCGTCGATTTCGCACATGCAAGATGCGATGTTTGCCGCCATGTGAGCTGCGTACCGGGCGCAGAAGCGTTCAGCCGCGCGGGGCAGGCCAGATATCGCGCAGGCTTTTGCGCAATGATTGGCGGACGTCATTGACCTCGCCGGCCGAGATGCGGGTGTTGAGGAAACTGAAGATAATGCTGACGGCCTGTTCGGGATCGTCAAGCTGATCACCCGCAAAGGCGTCACAGACCCGGGCGATGAAGTCCGGCTTGTCGCGCAGTTTGGCAGGCGTAGCCGACGGATCCCAGCCTTCGAAATAGACGCCGCGAATGAACAGTGGCAACTGGGCTGCCAGTTGCGCCGCTTCGTCGACGCCGAGCATGTCGCGGATGGCCTGCAGCGTCACGCGCAGCAGACGGAAAGACCGGTTGGAATCCTCCCAACTGACCATCTCGTCGATCTGGTGCACCCACTCATTGGTGAGCTGTATGCTGTGATCCATGGTACGGCGATAGGCTTGTGTCATGACCTCAACCTCCTATGGATTGGCGCCGACAGCCTCGTTTACGATCGCTTCCAGAAGAGCGTGAACCTTGGCCTGTGCGGCTTGTGAAGTTTCGTCATGTGCCAGAGTGACCTGCCGGTATCCGACCGATACCTCGTCCGGTCTGGCCCGGGTCTGATAGGCGAACACCACATACGGGCACATGGCGAGGTTGTGCACATCAGCGTCCGCGGCTTCGTGGGTGAGCGCCGACGAACAGAACTGGAGGTAGCGGGCATGCAGGTAGGGCGGCTTGCTGTCGGCCCCCCTGGCGGCATCGGCGGTGCGTTCCAGCATTTTTCCCACGTCGCCTACATAGTCGACAACAAGGCCACGGTTGATGACCGCATCCTGCAGATCACCGAACACGTCGTCAAATTCGCCTGCGACGGTCTTTATGGTTTCAGCGGGCGCGCCGGCCAGCGCTGATGTGGGCGCCGCGGCAATTGCTGCCGCCAGCGCGACGGCGGCGGTCAGGTAGCTGAGTTTCATCTCCGGTCCCTCAGATGATTGTGGTTTGCAAGATATTCTGCTGACGCTGGTCTGGTCCGTCCATGATGAAGATCAAATCGAAACTCGCGCCGGGCTTGCCTCTAGCGCGACACCATGATGGGTATGCCTGCATCGTTCAGGACCGTTTCGGTGGTGCCGCCGAACACATACTCCCTAAGGCGCGAATGCCCGTAGGCGCCCATGACCAGCAGATCAGCGTCAAACTCTTCGCATTCCGCCAATATCTCAGCGCCGGCATCGGCATGCCGCCCGGGCAGAGGCTTGATCTCCGGTTCCACCCCGTGCCGGGCAATCGCTTCTGCCAGGCCGGCGCCCTGGGGCAATTGCCGCGCGCTGCCTTCCGGTATCGGCGGACAAACGAGGCGGACACAGCCGGCTGAGGTTGCTGATACCAGTGGCAGCGCATCAAAGGCGGCCCTGGATGCCTCGCGTGTGCCGTTCCAGGCAAGCACTATGCGCTGACCGGTTTTGTCGCCGCTGTAGCTTGTCGGTACGATGATCACCGGGCGACCGGTCTCGAACATCAGTTGTTCCAGGGTCATGTCAGGATCCATCAGCGTGGAGCCGTGTTGCAGCCGGTTGATCAGCACAAGGTCGGAACACCTGGCCAGGTCCAAGGCCGTATCGCCGCCATTGGCCAGTTCGGGATCGAGACTCCGCCATTGCCAGTTTTGCCCGGACAATGACGCGTAGTGTTCGAAGACGGCCTTTGTCCTGGCTTCATGTTCATCGGCCAGCTTGCGCTTTTCTTCCAGCCATTGCTTTAGTTCATTGCCCCGCAAGCCCACATTGACGGAGACACCGGGCCTGGCGTGGTAACCCAGCACATGGGATCGCCAGGTTTCGGCCAGGCCGCTGGCGAGAAGGCACAACTGTTCTGTCTGTTCGGGGGCTCTGAAAACGATGAGGATGGTCTTGTAGCTGTCCACTGTGCGGGCTCCATTGAATTGCCGGATCCCTATTATTGCAGCGTCGCAGCGCGCTTGGGTTGACGAAGGTCAACAGACGCAAGCCGAATTGCTCAGGCCGGAACGATTGCCGGCACCCGGGGCATGGTGTCCCGGCGTTCGACAAAGCGCGAGACTATGCCGTCGCACGGCTTGCCTGTCTCGATCAGTTCGCCGTTCTCGATGACCCAGACTTCGTCCATGGTGGCAGCAATATCCAGATTGTGGGTCACGACAAGCGTCGTCGCATTGCAGTCCCGCACCAGTTGCTCGACCAGACCGGGGCCGTCCTGGTCGAGGGCATCGTCCGGCTCATCCAGCAGAAGCAGGCCGGGCTGCGACAGGGCGGCGCGGGCCAGCAGCACCCGGCGTATCTCGCCGGCAGACAGGTTGCGTCCGGCCTCCGACACCTTGCCGTCCAGGCCGCCGATGCGCTCCACCACATGGACAAGGCCATAAGCTTCGGCCTGCGCCAATATGACGGCATCGTCTGGCCGGTTATCCGCTCCCATGGTCAGGGCTCGGCGCAGGGAACCGGCCAGGATTGGCGAACGGGTTCCGACGAGCGCAATCAAGCGTCGCCGCTCGCGGGCTGCCAGGCCGGTGGCAACCCGGTTGCCGACGGTGACGGAACCCGATGCAGGCATTTCCAGCCCAGCTGCCAGGCTGAGCAGTGTCGACTTGCCGGCACCGTTCGATCCGATCACCGCAATCTTCTTGCCCGGCAGAGCGGTCGCGGTGAGGCCCGACAGGGCGCCGCAGGTCACGTCATCGAAGCGCAGGCCCTGCGCTTGGTTGGTCAACGGCTGTGCAGCCGCCGAGCTGCCGCCGGCAAGCTTGGGAACTTCAAGCAATGACGCGCATTTGTCGCGTGCGACCCGCCAGGCGCGGTGCCGGTCCCACACCCCGGCAAGATCCCGCATCGGCTGGATCATGAGCGCCACGGCTGCCAACGCACCGGCCGCTTCGGCGCCCGGCGCTCCTGAGTTCAGCGCCACCAGGAAGACACTTGCAGCCGCGATCCCGGACACGGCATCCGGAATGGCGCGCAACAGCGCTGCGCCGCGGGCGCGCTCCAACGCCGCATCAATCAGCTTCTCCGTTCTGTCCTCCATGCGCCTGGTTTCGGTGTGCACGCGGCCGAGCAGGCGCAGTTCCGGTGCATGGGGAACGCGTTCGCTCATATCCGCTGCAAGCCGGGCCCGGCGCGACCGCAACCGCCTGTGCGCCGGCCCCAGCCTGGGGCCGGTGGCGGCCAGCACAATCAGCCCAGCCGCAATCGGAATGCCGGCGGCAATGCCCAGGTCCGGGTTGAGGAGGAACAGGGCGCCAGCTGCAGCCGGCAGGACAATGAACGAGGAAATCATTCGGGAAAGGCCCAGGCTGACCCATCCGCGCACCGCTGCAAGATCGCCGACAAAGCGCAGTGACAGCGCCCCGCTGCGGCGTTCGGCAAGGTCACGGGCAGACACCCGGGTCATGTGCCTGAACAGTTTGAGCCGCAGTGAAGCGGCATAGTCCTGGCCGACCTTCTCGGCCACCACACGCTCGCCAAAGCGCAGCAGGGCAATGGCCATTCCGGCCGAGGCAACCAACGCGAGCGCGGCAGCGGGCAAGGTGGCGGACGTGTCCCGGAAGGCGGCGAACACGTCGCGGGTGGCGAAGGCGGCGACACCCGCAGCGGCTGCCTGGCCGAGAGCCATTGCGACAACCAGCGAAATACCTCGCCATCTGCCTTCGCCTGTGATGCGGGGTAGGGCGCTCATATCAGAGATCCTTCTGCTGCTGTATCCAACATTGCACAGTGCCCGCAATTGCTTGGGCAGGCCTTTGCCTGCGACGCAACGCCGTGTTCGACCAGGACAATCCTGTCCAGCCCGCCGCGAGTGACGCAGTTGCGAAAGTTGTGTCCGCAGGACGGCAGGGTCGTGAACTCTACCGAGGAAGGGAGGTTGCGGGCCTTGGCTGCCGAGCGAAGCGCCTGAGCCCAACGGCGCGCGCGCGCCAGCCTGTGCAGGCCCTGCTGTGCGTCAATGGCAGGGCCAGATCGTGTGTTGCGGTCGCCTGCATGGTCGTGTTCACCGACGCAAACGTGTATGGGCAGGCTCAGGAACTGGTCGATCTTGGCGGCCAGGCGCGGCGCCCAGCTGTCCCGGCGTCCCGGGCGCGGTGCCAATCCGTAGGGATACGCGGCACTGTCGGGAAACGTGTACCAGCCGGCGGAAGAGACCACGAGCCGCGACACCACACCGGGATGCAGCATGGCGAAGCGGTGGGCAAACTGTGCACCGCCGGAGAATCCGAACAGATCGAACTTCCTCGTCCGCCAGATGCCGGCGTCCTGAAGCTCGGCCATCAACCGCAGTAGCGCCAGGTCGGCCCGGCCGCGGCGGACGGCCTGCTGATAGCGCGGCCAATGCCTCTGTTGAAACAATGGTGCGATCACCGGCCGCCCCAGGGCGGTTGCCCGGGCACCAAAGAACTCCGCCTGTGCGTCGGCCTCACGACGTATGCCATGGACGGCGACCAGCGGCGGCAATGTGCTGGAAACCCGGTCAGGCAAGGCGAGCCAGCAGCACAAATCGTCTTCACTTTTCCCGGCCCGGTGCGTGAGAGTGAATGTGCGCGCTGAGAGCTGCGCTGCTGAAGCCGCGTTCAACATAGGACTTGTCCTTTCCGGGATCGCATCTTGCTCTAGGCGGCGGTTCCGAAAACCTCTTGCGCCCGACTGCTGGGCAGCATGTCAAAGATCATATGGATGCGATCCTGGTCTCCATCGTTGAACGCCTCGTGCATCTGATCGTTGTCGAACCACCACAGCTCGCCTTCCTTCATCCGGACTTCCTCGTCTTCGGCCTTCAGCCAGGAACCTGCGGCGGATCGCAG
>JBCCVY010000187.1:0-7321 GCA_039194725.1 Pseudomonadota bacterium | reverse complement strand
CGCGATCTCACCCTGATCAGCCCCTACAACGAAGACTATCATCTCTTCCAGACCACCAAGGAAGAAGACGTCATGCGCGCCGTTCGCAACGGGCTGTACGGCGCCGGCATTCCCGTCGAGTGCTCCAAGGGCGAAGCCTGGGCCGGGCAGGAGGAGATCAACGTCAAGTATGCCGATGCCCTGACCGCGGCCGACAATCACGTCATCACCAAGAACGGGGTCAAGGAAATCGCCTGGGCCCAGGGCCGCGCCGCCACCTTCATGGCCAAGTGGGATTACGAGGCCGCCGGTTCGTCGTCGCACGTGCACCAGTCGCTTTGGTCGAAAGACGGCAACGAGGCCCGCTTCCATGATCCTGCCGGGGAGTACGGCATGTCTGAGATGATGCGGCAATACCTCGCCGGCCTGCTTGCCCATGCCTCGGAATTCACGTTTTTCCTGGCACCGAACATCAATTCCTACAAGCGCTTCCAAGCCGGCACCTTTGCGCCGACCAAGGCCATCTGGTCGCTTGACAACCGAACGGCCGGATACCGTATCTGCGGCAATGGCAAGGCGGTACGCGTGGAGTGCCGGGTCGGCGGCTCCGACCTGAACCCGTACCTGGCCTTCGCCGCCCAGATCGCCGCCGGTATTTCCGGCATTGAAAACAAGATGGAGTTGGAGCCGGAGTTCAAGGGCGATGCCTATGCGGCAAAGCGAGCCCGTGAGATTCCCGCCACTTTGCGTGATGCAGCGGTAGCCTTGAAGAAGTCGAAAATGCTGCGCGCCGCCATGGGCGATGAGGTGGTGGAGCACTATGTCCACGCCGCGGAATGGGAGCAGTTCGAATATGACCGCCGGGTGACGGATTGGGAAATCGCCCGTGGATTTGAAAGGTCTTAGTGTCAAGATGAGCACCTTGAAATGTATTTCCCCGATCGACGGGTCGGTGTTCGCCGAACGCCCGGTTGCCTCCATGGCGCAGGCCGAAGCCATGGTTGGGCAAGGCCGCACGGCGCAGAAAGCCTGGGCAGCACGGCCACTGGATGACCGCATTGCGTTGGTGCGCAAGGGCCTTGCCCGTCTCGGCGGCATGAACGACGAGGTGGTGCCCGAGATCGCCCACATGATGGGCCGCCCGGTGCGCTATGGCGGAGAATTCGGCGGTGTCGAGGAACGCGCCTCCTACATGGCTGACATTGCAGCCGACGCCATGAAACCCATCGTGATCGAAGACTCAGACAGCTTTGAACGGCGCATCGAGCATGAACCGCACGGGCTGGTGCTGGTCATTGCGCCGTGGAACTATCCTTACCTGACCGCCATCAACACGGTGGCGCCGGCGCTGATAGCTGGCAACGCGGTCATCCTGAAGCACGCCACGCAAACCCTGCTCGCCGGAGAGCGGCTGGTGTCTGCCTTCACTGAGGCTGGCGTACCGGAAGACGTGTTCCAGAACATTTTCCTTGATCACGAGACCACCTCCCGCCTGATTGCCGCCAGGTCGTTCGGTTTCGTGAACTTCACCGGTTCGGTCGGCGGCGGTGTGGCCATGGAGAAGGCGGCTGCGGGCACCTTCACCGCACTGGGCCTGGAGCTTGGCGGCAAGGATCCGGGCTATGTCATGGATGATGCCGACCTGGATGCCGCGGTGGACACGCTGATCGATGGTGCCATGTTCAATTCCGGCCAGTGCTGCTGTGGCATCGAGCGCATTTACGTTGTTGACAAACTCTATGATGCATTCGTGGAAAAGGCCGTCTCGATCGTCTCCGGTTACAAGCTCGGCAGTCCGCTCGATCAGGGCACCACGCTGGGCCCGATGGCCAATGTACGCTTTGCCGATCTTGTGCGCAGCCAGGTTGCCGAGGCCGTCGGCAAGGGTGCCAAGACCAACATCGACACATCGAAATTTGACGATGACGGCGGCACCTATCTAGCCCCGCAGATCCTGACCGGTGTGACCCACGACATGCGCGTCATGCGTGAGGAAAGCTTCGGCCCGGTCGTCGGCATCATGAAGGTTGCCGACGATGACGAGGCAATCCGGCTCATGAATGACAGCGATTTCGGCCTGACCGCGTCCCTGTGGACGGCGGATGCGAACCGCGCCGCGCGTATTGGCCGTGAGATCGAGACCGGGACGGTTTTCATGAACCGCTGTGACTATCTTGATCCGGCGCTGTGCTGGACCGGCTGCAAGGACACCGGCCGCGGCGGGGCCCTGTCCATTGTCGGATATCGCAATCTCACACGGCCCAAATCATATCATCTCAAGAAGGCGCTGACATGAACCTGACTGCTAACTGGTCGTATCCGACCGCAATCCGCTTCGGCAACGGCCGCATCGCCGAGATCGGCGAGGCTTGTGCCCAGGCCGGTGTCAAGAAACCCCTGCTGGTCACCGACCGGGGTTTGCGTGACCTGCCGATCACCGCGCAGACACTTGATCTGATGGACGGTGCCGGCCTTGGCCGCGCCATTTTTGCGGAAGTCGATCCCAACCCCAATGAGGTCAACCTTGAGGCGGGGCTGAAGGTGTTTCGCGATGGCGGTCATGACGGGGTGATCGCGTTTGGCGGCGGTTCGGGGCTGGACCTTGGCAAGATGGTCGCCTTCATGGCCGGCCAGACCAGGTCGGTGTGGGATTTTGAGGATGTCGGCGACTGGTGGACGCGGGCTGATGCAGACGCCATTGCCCCGATTATCGCCGTGCCGACAACCGCGGGCACCGGATCGGAAGTGGGCCGGGCCAGCGTCATCACCAACTCGGAAACCCACGTGAAGAAGATCATCTTCCATCCCAAGGTGCTGCCGGCTGTGGTGATCTGCGATCCCGAACTGACGGTCGGCATGCCGCCGGCCATCACCGCGGGCACCGGCATGGATGCGTTCGCCCACTGCCTGGAAGCCTATTCAAGCCCGCATTTCCATCCCATGAGCCAGGGCATGGCGCTGGAAGGCATGGCGCTGGTCAAGCAATACCTGCCGCGCGCCTTTGCGGACGGCACCGACATGGAAGCCCGCGCCCAGATGATGGCGGCCGCCTGCATGGGCGCCACGGCGTTCCAGAAAGGCCTCGGCGCGGTGCATGCGCTGTCACACCCGATCGGCGCTGTTTACAACACCCACCACGGCACCACCAACGCGGTGTGCATTCCAGCCGTGTTGTTGTTCAACCGCCCGGAAATCGAAGACCGGATCGAGGCGGCGGCCGCCTATATGGGCATTGAGGGCGGCTTCGACGGCTTCCTGGCGTTCGTTGAGAACCTCAATGCGGAGCTCGGCATTCCTGCCCGGCTGGGCGACATGGGCGTCGGCACGGATCGCATCGATGAGTTGACCGCCATGGCGCTGGAAGACCCCAGCGTCGGCGGCAATCCGGTGAAGATGACCGCAGAAAACACCAGGGCGCTGTTCCTGGAGTGCATCTAACTGCTGTCCGGGCAGGGGTTAACGCCCGGGTTGCGGGCGTTGGCCTTGCTGCACGCACGCCTCATCACTAGGGTCGCGCCGATGAAAAGGCGGCCGATTGAATATGTGCGAGCCATTCGCAAACGGTTGTTCGAGCCAAACCCGTGGCCGTTGACCGCCGGCAGGCCGTGGATGTGTGACCCGGCGGTGCAGCAACTGGACAAACTGGTGTTCCCCGGCGCACGGATACTGGAGTGGGGCAGCGGAGGGTCCAGCATTTTTTTCGCAGAGCGGGGGGCGGACGTCATCTGCGTCGAACACGACCGGTCATGGGCAAGGCTGGTCAGGTCGGAACTGGGCCGGCGCGGGTTGAGCGAGCGGGTCACGATCAAGCAGATTGACCTCACCGCCAACTATGTCGGCATCGTTGACGGCCTGGACGGCCGCTTTGACCTGGTTGTCGTCGATGGCCGAAGACGGGTCGAATGTGTCCACAAGGCCCGCAACAGGGTCGTAGCTGGCGGATGGCTGGTCCTGGATGATTCCGACCGGCAAGCCTATTCGCCGGCCGTCGAACAGATGGCAGGCTGGCACACGCTGGTTCTGAAAGGTCCGCGCCCGCAGACCAAAGACGATCCCCAGACCACATTCTGGCAGAGACCTGCACACGGAGAAGATGCCGTTGCCTGATCAGAGCCTCAGGCGACCCCCCACTGTCAGCTATGAGTCAATTGCAAACACCGGCCTCACAGTCAAAGATGCCCATCAGGCGCTGCAAGGAGGAGCTGCAATGATTGACGCCACGCGAGGCCTTGGCCTGTTTTCGCTGGAGGATCAGGTTGTCGTCGTGACCGGTGCCACCGGCGGCATCGGTGTTGAAGTCGCGCGGGGGCTGAGCGCGGCGGGCGCACGGGTCGGATTGAACGGCCGCCGGGCCGAAGCTGTCGAGGAGCTCACTGCGCGGGTACCGGGCAGTTTCGCCCTGCCGTTTGACATTACCGACGATGTCGCCTCTGCGGCGGCGCTTGCCGGCGTGGTCGAGAGATATGGCCGTCTTGACGCTCTGGTCTGTATCGCCGCTGCCCGGGACCGGCGGCCCCTGGCCGAGATCGAACCGCAGGATTACCGCACCGTTCTGGAGGCCAATCTTGTGGCGCCGTTTCATCTGGCCCGTGCTGCAGCACCGTATATGATCGAGGCCAACCGCGGCCGGATCATCATGATGACGTCGCTTGCCGGTGACTTCGCCATGCCGGGTGATGCCGCCTATCCGAGCTCCAAGGCCGGCCTTGCCGGCCTGGTGCGCTCGCTCGCCGTCGAACTTGGCATGTCCGGCATCAACGTAAACGGCGTTGCCCCGGGCCCGGTGGCAACGCCGGTCAATGCCGGACTGGTGGATGATCCGCAATGGCAGGCTATGGTTGCGCGCACCATACCGCTGCAGCGCTGGGCTGAACCCTCCGAACTGGCTGGTGCGGTCATCTTCCTGGCGTCAGACGCCAGCAGCTACATCAACGGCCAGATCCTCACCGTCGACGGCGGCGCCAGCGTCAGGCTGTTTCCGATGGATTGAGGGCAAATTATAGTGGGGAGGCCTGCCGGCACATTGAGACCAGTCAAATAGGGGCCCAAATTGGCAAAAGCAGAAATAGCGGCAATCGTTTTCGTGTTCGCATCGGTCGTGGCGCACATCTACCAACTGCAAGACCACCTGCCACTGTGGGCAAACGTTGTTTGGGGCTTTGCAGTTGTTGCGATCCTTGCCGCGTACATGTGGAAGAACTTCATGCCAAGCAAGGACGACTGACACATGGCAAGAGCAGGAGAGAGCAATAAAGGCCGTTAGCGGATTGCAAGCTGCTGGGCTGGCGTACCTGGAGGATGAATTCGACTGCCCACGGCCTATATGGCGTGTAGCGCTGCCCGGTGTGCAACAGCTGTAATTTTTTGCTCATCTTCAAACAGGCGCACTGCTCCTACCTGTCGCATGCGTGAGACGAATTCACCGTAACATCCGTGGGACTTTGCACGACGCTATTCACACCTGTATTCTCTGTTTTCCTCTACTGTTCTTATCCAGGTGCTTCAGGATCGCGATTGCCGACGCAAAAAGTCTCGCTGTCTCAGTGACATAATTGGCGGGAAATGGTCGGAGTGGCGAGATTTGAACTCACGACCCCCTGCTCCCGAAGCAGGTGCGCTACCAGGCTGCGCTACACTCCGACATTTGAACAACGCCCGCCCTTATACTGCCGCAAAACGCCGACTTCAAGCCATGACAAAAGGGCGCAAAATCCATCGTTGCAGGGCTTGGGTGGAATCAGTATGTTGCCGCCATTCCGCTCAGGTGATGTTGCCTGTTTCTGGAGTCAGTTGGGGCGTCGCCAAGTGGTAAGGCAGCGGCTTTTGATGCCGCCATGCGCAGGTTCGAATCCTGCCGCCCCAGCCAGATTTCCTCGCTTCCAAAGACCAGCGAAATTCACCAGTGAACGCCACCGAAGTAGCGCGCTGCGTACCAGGGCCGGTCTCGGGTGCGGTCAATCTAAAAGCCTGACACTGAACCCGATAGACCGTCCTTGCGCTTGAGTATGCAGCCCGGCATCGCCATGATTTTCCTGTCCAGCGCATCATAGGTCGCTTTGAATTTGGCAATCGTGGCCGGGTCGACGTAGTTGTTCAGGGTTCTTGGACGCTGCTCGGGAAGCTTTACCTCGAACCCGAGGAACTCGGACAGTACATCGACACTGTCCCACAGGCTGTCATAGCGCAGTGCCAGGACGTCCTGTCCCGTCAGCGTGGTCCAGCCGTCAATCTGCTCTTCGAACCTCAGCACATCGCGCTGGCCGAGCTCCTCGAAACTGCCGACGGCCCTTAGATGTCGGAAATGCTTGCTGATCCAGTCGTCACCATAGCGATGTTTGCAGGATACAACTGACAGTGCCGCGTCCGAGGCCAGCCCGAACACGAAGACGACTCGCCCGTTGAAATCGTCCGGCAGCTCGGTTGGCAGGGCATGGGTCTTATGGACCTTGTTCGGTGCCAGCCGATCTTCGGCCAGGTTCCATGCATCGACCCGAGTTGCTTTTCGCAACCACCTTCCCCTGGCCCCGAAACTGCGCTTCGCCACGGCGTCGGCGATCGCGTTTGTGCACAAGGTGGACCCGCTGCGGCCCATGCTGGACACGACGATTGGCGATCGAAGCTTTAGCAGTGAATTGACTAGTGAGATCATCATTACGGTCTCAAATGCGGTTTTTTCGAATTTGGCAGTCGCGGTATTCTTACGTATCCAGACTGTCTCCAGCCGGCCTGCACAACTTACTTCGGCCCGCTGGACCGGCTTCAGAATTCGAATAGGGGGCGTGCCTGGTTTGGTTCCCGATTACGCTTCACGCCGATACGACAACACTTGATTTGCGGTGCCAAATGCTTGCTGTTACGTAAGCTCAACCGGATATGTCGCGACAACTGCGTCAGTCATTTTACCAAGCGAAAACACCCCCTGATTCGCTTTCATAGGCAGCGCCAGGATAGCATCTTTACCAACAAAATTCGAGCGCAGTGTGTCAGTTCTCGACAACCAGCAACGATATTGATATGGCGTCCGCAGCGGTTTTACGGGGGAGTGCAGAGTGCAGCCAACAGCTCCCCGGTCACATAGTGGTCTTTGTCTGTTTTGAGTCCCCGGTCACACACCCGGGCTGGCCGGTGACATGGGACCCTGATGCAACCCTTCGCCGGTGAACGAGGTCGGGGAAAAGATGTCGAAATTCGTAAAGTTGTCTTCGCGGGCACCTCGGCCGAACCTGTTGCGTCAGACGCCTGGGCGCTCCGGCGAATGGAGGAATTACCGGTTCTCGAATGCGAATGCACTCGCCGTTGATGTAATCGTTCTCAACGATCTGCTGCGCAAGTTGCGCGATTT
>JBCCVY010000186.1:0-7325 GCA_039194725.1 Pseudomonadota bacterium | reverse complement strand
CACGTCGACCAGCAGGGCCAGCAACGATCCCTTGTAGCCTCCGGCCGGCGCCATGGCGCCGCCATCAAGAACCTCATTGGGGTCGGTGGTCGGCTTGCCGGTCTTGTCCAGCCCCCAGCCAAGCGGAATGGGTTTGCCTTCAGCTGCATGTTCTCGCACCGTCACATAGGCCACCTGTGACGTGGCCATGTCTCCGATCAGGGCAGGGCGGTCACCGCCGCGCGGCACGGCAAAGGCCAGGGGATTGGTGCCGAAGAAGGCTTTGCTGCCGCCGAACGGCGCCATCAGCGTTGATGAATTTGCAAAGCCGATCCCAACCAGTCCTGCCTTTGCCGTGCGCTCAACGAACCATCCCAGGATACCGGCGGATGACGACCGCCGGATGGCAAGAGCGGCGATGCCCTGGGCATGGGCGAGGTCGTGAAAGTCATGCATGGCTTCGTAAAAGGCGGCAAACGAAAACCCCTGCGCTGCATCGCTGGCAATGACAGATCCGGCAGCCTGCTCATGTGAGGGCTGCGCGGTGCCGACAATCTTGCCGCATCTCAGATGCTCGCAATAGCTCGGGAGGTACCCGAGGCCGACCGTGCGAATGCCGTCTGCCTCGGCTTCCACAATGGCCAGCGTTGTCTGCTCGAGCTGAAGGCCGCGTGCGCCGGAGCCGTGCAGTGCCTGGTGCGCAAGATTGCGCACGTCGGCAAGTGTGAGGCATTCATCGTGCGGCATGGCGTTTTCCTGGTTCGAGGGCAGGCACGGAAGACAATTGCAGGCTCAGCTCGCGGCCCAGTTTCCGTTTCATGGCCTTGGCGAAATCGTCAAAATCATCGGCGCTGATGACGAACGACCCCGGCCCGCCGGTCACGTTGACACGATAATAGGCCGCAAGGCCGGGATCGCCGTCAAGGATCGCCAGCCCGTTGATGGTAATGCCTTTTGAGACCGCCACGCTGCGCGCCACGGAAGGATGGTCTCCGGAATTGTTGCGGCCGTCGCCGGAGATGTCTATGCGGCGGAATTCACCGACCTGCGCATTGGTTTCCAGCATTTCCATGGAGCGATTTATGGCGCTGCTGATGGCGGTGAAATTGCCGGTGTTGGCGCGCGGTGCCATGGCGATGCTGTCAGCCAGCGCCCTGACCGAGGCTTCCGATGACACCACGGTCCAGTCCACCGCGATCTTGCCCAGCGGCCCGCCACTCCATTGCAACAGCGCAATCGCCACACCGTTCTTGTGCTGGCCGATGGCTTCAATGATCTCACTGCTTTCCAGCGCCGAGGCAATGCCGCGCATCTGCAGGGCATATTCCGTGTCGTCGACGCTGGCCGATGTATCCACTGCCAGCACCAGTTCGATCGCAACCGGTTGCGCCCATGCCGGCGCAGTCACAGCGAGCAGCGACGGCAGGACAACAGCTACAGCCCCGGTTTTGCAGCAACTCGACCTAAGCGCGGCCCGAACGGTGTTCCACCGGGCCTGACAGGATGACCCGGGATCCGTCCACCAGTTCTTCGAGTGCCTCGTCACTGACCGGCATCACCTCCTGATCACCACGCTCTGTGAGGCTAAGTCTAACCGGTTCGCGCGTGTAGTCGAGCCCGGGATGCAGGGTGATCCGCGCCCCGGCGTTTGCCGGCACGAACGGCCAGCCCGGATCGAGCGGTTTGAAACAGACACCACCGTTACCGGTGCGCTGGGCGCGGGCCGGTCGCGGCCACATCACAGGATCGGGTGTGCGTTCCGGCAGGATGTCGAACGGATTGAACGGGTCTGCGTCCACCGCGCGCAGGTGATCATCTTCGAACAGTTCACCGCCGCTGAGCACCTGGGCATACATGCCGCAAAATCCGTGGCCGGCATAGGTGCGCAGAATGTTGACAACGTCGATGCTGGTGTCACCGCTCCACGGGTCGGCTGCCGTGGCGGCACAGCGCAAGGCCGGACGCAGCACTTTCAGGACCACTGATCCGAACCGAATGGTTCTGCCGGCCAGGGAAAACTCCTCAAACGGTTCCAGCCCGGAGACATACAGATTGCCTCGGAAACGCAGGTGCGAAAGGGTTAGCCCGCTGACCCATTCCAGCCATTCCACTGTCGCCAGATTGATGATCGAAACCGATGTGTCGGTGAAATCCCAGTGTCCATGGGCGTTGGCCAGCCGGTGCAGCCGGATGGGACCCAGTGGTCCGGGCGTGAACTGCCGGTTCATCAGGTTGTTTACGGCGCTGTCGTCGCCATTGTCCAAGCCTGTTGAGGCGGTGGCGCCATTGGGTGAAGTTATGGTCAGCGTGTCGTTGGTTTCGTCCAGGGCGGCGCTGAACCCGGCCAGCTGCGGATAGACCGTCATCTGGATGAAGGTCCGGGCCTGGGTCCAGTCGGTATCGTTTGCAGGCGGCGGCTGATTGCCGGACGTGAAGGCAAAGGCCCGATCCCAGGTCAGGCCGGCGCCGGCGGCAAGTACCCCGCGGTCAAGCCGTTCGGCCCGAAACCCTTTGACCGGGTAGCGATAGATATATTCGATGCGAACTGTCATGTTGCCTGGATGATCTGACTTATCTGACCGGCCGCTTGCCAAAACCAATGCGCTTTTTCAAGCGTTGCTCGCGATATAGCGTGAACAGGCCTGAGCCGACAATCAGCACGATGCCCAGCATTGACCAATTATCAGGCACGTCACCAAACACCAGATAGCCAAGGATCAGCGCGTAGATGATCAGCGTATAGCGGAATGGCGCGGTGTAGGCGACTTCGGTGCCGCGCAGCGACATGACAGTGAACAGGTAGCCACCGACCAGGAACACAGACCCCAGTGCAATCCACCCGGTCTGCGCCGATGTGACCCCGTGAAAGCCCTCGAACGTCGCCCACGCCACGCCGCCGAGCATGACGCACGTCGAATTGGTGAAGGCCACGATGATCGACGGTACGGTGAGATTGAGTTTCCGCGTCGCAAGATCCCTGATAGCCACCGTGAACACACAGGCCAGTGCCAGCCAGATGTAGTTGTTGAAGCCGTCACTGCCGGGTTTGACGATCAGCAGTACGCCGGCAAACCCGACCAGGATGGCGCTCAGCCTTTTCCAGCCGACGGCTTCGCCCAGGAACGCGGCGGCCATGACGGTGACCACCAGCGGCACAGCCTGCAACACGGCTGTTACATTCGGCAGGGGCAGGTGAAACAGGGCGATGATGAACAGGAACGTGGACACCACATCAAACAGGGTGCGCACCAGCACTTGTGCGGACAGCGCTTTCGGAATGTCGCGCACATGACCCAGCACAATTACCAGCATGGCGATGATGGCACTGGCGAACAGGCCGCGAATGGCGATGAACTGTCCGACATTGATCTGGTCCGACAGGGTCTTGGCAACCGTATCATTGAGCACGAAGCACAGCATGGCCACCGACATCAGTGTTCCGCCGCGCACCGCCGATGGCACGGCCGTCTGGGTATCGCTGGAACTGGCGGGTGACGTGCTCATGACGTCCTTCGTGGAAAAACGCTGCCTGATGTCACCAATAGGCCATCGACTGGGATCGCGCCAGATACGGATTTTGCAGGTGCGTCAAGCGTTGCACGCAGGTCTGCCTTGTGCGAAGAGCTAGGTCAGGACAGGAAACTGCAGGAGAAAGCGGAGGTGGCAGAGATGGTTGAGGGTGGAAATGTGGATCATCGGTACGACAAGGGGTTTCCGGTTTCCTGGGAGCAGTTTCACCGCGATGCCCGCGCGTTGACCTGGCGGCTGGCCGAGCATGGCCCGTTTCACTCTGTCGTCGCCATCACCCGCGGTGGCCTGGTGCCGGCGGCCATTGTCGCCCGTGAACTGGGTCTGCGGGTCATAGATACAATTTGTGTCGCGTCTTACGACTATGGCTCGCAGGGCGATTTGCAGGTTCTCAAGGAGGTCAAGCAGGAGTTGTCGGCGGACGGCGGCAAGGGTGTGTTGATCGTTGACGACCTTGTCGACACCGGCAAGACGGCCAAGGCGGTGCGCGACCTGTTGCCCGATGCGCACTTCGCGACCATATATGCCAAGCCGGCCGGGTGCCCGCTTGTTGATACGTTTGTCACCGAAGTCAGCCAGGATACCTGGATTTACCTGCCGTGGGACATGACGCTCCAGTTTGCCCCGCCGATCCGCGACGGCGCCAAGGTGTAGTGCTTTTAAACCGGGAAGACCGAAATCTGTGACTGGAAAGTATCAAGGGCCTGTTGATCTGACACTGCCGCAGGCGCTGTTGAAGGCCGCCACGAAGCATGGCAAGTCCATGGCTATCGTGGAAGACCAGACCCGTCAGTCCATCTCCTATGACCGGCTGATACTGGGCGCCCAGGTGCTGGGCCGGGTGTTTGCCCGCCAGACCGGGCCGGGCGAGACAGTCGGCCTGCTGCTGCCCAATGTCAACGCAACCGCGGTCACCCTGTTCGCCCTTATGTGGCACAGGCGCACCGCAGCCATGCTGAACTTCTCGGCCGGGCAGAAGAACATCCTGTCAGCGTGCGCAACGGCCAGCATCAAGCTGGTCATTACTTCCAGGTTGTTTGTGAACAAGGCCAATCTCGAGCCGGTCGTGGAGGCGCTCAGCGACAAGGCGCGCGTGGTCTATCTTGAAGACGTGCGCAAATCCCTGTCGCCGCTGGCCAAACTGCGCGGCGTGTTCGACAAGCTGCGCGCCGCCTCGGTTGCTGCGCGCAGCGGCGCCAGGTCAGACGATGCCGCCATTGTCCTGTTTACCTCCGGATCCGAGGGTGAACCGAAGGGTGTGGTGCTGAGCCACAGCAACATCCTGTCCAATATTGCCCAGATCGCCGAACACATTGATCTGTCCAGGTTCAAGACCTTCTTCAACCCGTTGCCGGTGTTCCACTCGGTCGGCATGACAGGTGGGCTGCTGCTGCCGCTGATCGAAGGGATCCGGGCGGTGCAGTATCCCAGTCCGCTGCACTATCGCGAAATCCCCAAGCTGGTCGGCGAGATCAAGGCCGATCTGCTGTTCGGCACCGACACCTTCATTGCAGGCTATGCCCGCGCGGCCGCCACGCAGGACCTGAAATCCGTCAAGATGATCGTTGCCGGTGCAGAGCGGGTCAAGGATGAAACCCGGGCGCTTTGGGAGAAGCACGGCACCGAAATCGTCGAAGGCTATGGCGCCACCGAGTGCGCGCCCGTGGTTGCCCTCAACACGCCCGAGACCAACAGGCCGGGCAGTGTCGGCCAGCTTTTGCCCGGCATCGAGCATCGTCTCGAACCGGTGAAAGGGATTCATGAAGGCGGCCGGCTGGTGGTGCGCGGCGCCAATGTCATGCTCGGATACCTGCTGCCCGGCGGCGACGGCAAGCTGGTGCCGCCTCAGGATGGCTGGCACGATACAGGTGACATCGTCACCGTAACCGAAGACCGCTTCGTGACCATCAAGGGACGCGCCAAGCGCTTTGCCAAGCTCGGCGGAGAGATGGTGTCGCTGGGTGCCATCGAAGCCCTGGCCTCCGGCTTGTGGCCGGAACACAGCCACATCGCCGTCACCATCAATGACGGCCGCAAGGGCGAGCGCATTGTGCTGATCACCGACCAGGAGAACGCCGCGCGCCCGGAAATGCTGAAATATGCCAAGCAGGAAGGCGTGCCGGAACTGTGGGTGCCCAAGGCGATCATGGTGGTCGACACCATCCCGGTTTTGGGCTCAGGAAAAGCCGATTATGCGGGCGCACAAAGGCTGGTCGAGGAGCGCATTTCCCTGTTATAGATGCGGCGGAAAGTAAGCGGACGTGGCGAAATGGTAGACGCAAGGGACTTAAAATCCCTCGGCCGAAAGGCTGTGCGGGTTCAAGTCCCGCCGTCCGCACCAGCTTTGAACCCAGGACAGTGTGGCGTGAAGGAGAGGTGTTGTGACAACTGCAAGCCCAGACCACATCATGCGGGTTGCGGCCGGATTCGGGCTCTCGAAAGCACTGCTGAGCGCCGTTGGTCTGGGGCTTTACACGCGGCTGGCGACATCTCCGATGACGCTCGATGACGTCGTAAAGGAATATAACCTTGAGCGGCGTCCGGCCATGGATTTCCTCGACCTGCTGGTCTCGATGGACCTGCTCGCACGTGACGGTGACGGCGCGGCGGCGACCTATCGCAACACGCCATCGACTGCCACGTTCCTGGACCGCAACCAGCCCGGCTATATCGGCGGCATTCTGGAGTTGTGGGAAAATCGCAACTACCGGTTCTGGGCCGACCTCACCGAGGCGCTGCGCACCGGGGAGGCGCAGAACGAAATCAAGCACAGCGG
Organism: Pseudomonadota bacterium; assembly: GCA_039194725.1. Taxonomy (GTDB): domain Bacteria; phylum Pseudomonadota; class Alphaproteobacteria; order Rhizobiales; family Aestuariivirgaceae; genus Anderseniella. The sequence continues at coordinate 1,042 of JBCCVY010000186.1, read as the reverse complement.
CAAGGGCTTCTTCGAAACACTGTATGCCGAACCCGCCCGGCTGGAGGCGTTCATGGACGCCATGAACGGCGCCTCAATCGGTAATTTTGAAACCTTGGCGAAGACCTTCCCGTTCGAGCGCTATCAGACGCTGGCCGACATTGGTGGCGCGGATGCCCTGCTGTCGCGCGTCGTGGCGTCCCGTCACCAGAACATGAGTTGCACGAGCTTTGACCTGCCTGAGGTGACCGGCATTGCCGATCGCAAGATCGCCGCTGCTGGTCTTGGCGACCGGGTCCAGGCTGTTGCCGGGGATTTTTTCACCGACCCGCTGCCGGCGGCAGACCTGATCACCATGGGGATGATCCTGCATGACTGGAACCTTGAAAAGAAGAGGCTGCTGGTCAGAAAGGCTTATGACGCCTTGTCTCCCGGCGGTGCTTTCATTGCCATTGAGGCTCTGATCGATGATGCCCGCCGTGCGAACACGTTCGGGATGTTCCTGTCACTGAACATGCTGATCGAGTTCGGTGACGCCTTCGATTTCACCGGCGCCGAATTCATCTCCTGGTGCCGGGAAGCCGGCTTCAGAAATTTTGAGATCATGCCGCTGCAAGGGCCGTCCAGTGCGGCGATTGCCTACAAGTAGCTCGGTGTACCAGGCTGGCCCGGGACAGCAAATGTGCTCTTGAACAGATTCTTTTTGCCGGAGCGGTCGACCCGTGATTTGATCGGGAGAACTACACTCAGGAAACACCCCGTTCATGTCATTGGCAACAGTTCGGTCTCCCGGATCAGTCCTGCTGGTCATTGTTCTGCTGCTCACCGGGCTTGGCTGGGGGCTGACCATTTCTCTGGCGACCCTGGCCACCGCGTCCGGCATCGATCCGTTGACGGTGGCCTTGTGGTCGGCATTCGCCGGCGCGCTGATGCTCAGTGTCGTGTTGCTGGTGCGCCGGCTGCGGCCGCCTCTGGATGCGGTCCACCTGCGGTTTTACCTGGTGACCGGCTTTTTGGGCACCGCGTTCCCGCATGCCCTGTCGTTCTATGCCGCCATTCATCT
>JBCCVY010000185.1:0-7401 GCA_039194725.1 Pseudomonadota bacterium | reverse complement strand
TGTTCTGCCAATGCCAAAGCGAATCGGCGCGCGGCGTCATGATGCCGTTACAATCGCCACGACCGAGGATAATGGCTTCACAAAGCAGCAACAGGTTCAGCTTGACCGGGTACTCAGATATCTGGCCCTGCATGTTCACCGTCATACGACACGGCGCGTAGCGGAGAACGTTCTCAACGTTTATCTCGGCCACAATGCCGGCAAGCAGGTGCTGGAAGGTTCGATCAGCCGTGGCGACGGCAATGCCATCGAGGCAGTGATCTGGTTCGCCGACATGCGCGGTTTCACCGAACTGACAGAAAAATATTCCGGCCCGCAGGTCAACCGGATCCTGAACGGCTTCTTCGAGCAGGTGGTTGGCGCGGTGACCGGCAATGGCGGCGATGTGCTCAAATTTCTGGGCGACGGCGTGCTGGCTGTGTTTCCGTTCGAATGTGCCCATACCGCCGCGGATGCAGCGAGGGCTGCCATGGCTGCCGCCGACGAGGCATTGAGAAATGTCGAAGCCTACAATGCCAACCCGTGCGAGGACGTTCGCAATCTGAACGGATGGACACCTATCCGATGCGGTATCGCCATGCATATAGGCGAGGTGTTCTTCGGCAATGTCGGCGGCCAGGACAGACTGGATTTCACGGTGATAGGCAGCGCCGTGAACGAGGCAGCCCGGCTGGAGGCATTGACCAAACGCGTATTGCGACCTGTGGTCATGTCGCAACAGGTCGGCGAGTTGCTTGAGATTCCTCTGGACGACATCGGTCACCATGAATTGAAGGGAATTGTTGAACCCGTCCGTGTTTTCGCCCCAAAGCACTGGAAATCTACCGCAATACAGGTCTGAGGAATCAGACCTGAAGGCGACAAGGAATTACGGGAGGCGTTTTCAATGAAGTTGGCTGCTCTGATAGCCGCCGTGCTGCTTGGCATTGCCCCGGCAACCGCACAGGCGGGCTGCAAGGATCATGCTGCATCAGGCGTTGACTGGACCGGCTGTTCAAAAAAGCTCCTGATGTTGGGGTCGGCAGCGCTGGACGGGGCCAAGCTTGATGGCAGCAATCTGACCAGTACTGACCTTGGCGGTGCGAGCCTGAACGGGGCAACGCTGGACAATGCTGACCTGAGCTATACCTCGCTGAAAGGCGCCTCTCTCAAGAAAGCGTCGATGGTGAAAACCGCCGGCAACCGCACTGTACTTGTCGGCGCCGACCTGACCGGTGCCAAGATGCAGGCAATCGAACTGTTCCGTGCGGATTTGAGCGGTGCCAACCTGACCGATGCAAATCTGTCGCGGGCCAGCTTGCCGCGCGCCCAGTTCACAGGTGCCAACCTGAGTGGAGCATCACTGGAAAAGTCCGATGTCATCCGCAGCAATTTCGACAATGCCGACCTGACCGGGATCGATTTCACCTATGCGATAGTTGCCAGGGCCTCGTTCCGAAACGCCAAGCTGGCCGGATCGGACTGGACCAATGCTTATCTGTACCGCACCAGTCTGGCGGGAGCCGACCTGTCCGGCGTGACGGGACTTACAAGCGCGCAGGTCGCCATTGCATGTGGTGATATGACCACCAAGCTGCCTCCAGGTGTTAAAGCGCCGAGCCCGTGGCCGTGCAGCAAACAGGACGAAAGCGCGCTTTAGGGCCTGTCTGGCTTAAATGGAACCGTTCAAACCAGACAGGCTCTAGGGTTCGCGCTCAGACGTGAGGCGCATGAGTTTTCCCTGGTGCCACCTGTAGGTGATGGTCGTCACTTTGTTGTCGTCGTCTTCCACCACATGGGAGCGCACAACCTTGGCTGCCGGGCTGACTTCCGGGTTCGGCAGTTGACTGAGTGCCGGATGAAACACAAACCTGTTTCGGGCGTCCTCCCACAACCAAAACTGCCACGGCTCATTCGCACCGGTGCGGGCAAAGTCCCGCAGTCCAAAATCCGGCAGGCCATCAAAATTCATGTCGCGGACAATGATCGAGACATTTTCAGGATCGATAAATGGCCGCGCTGAAACCGGGATGCGCTGGACGGTTTGTTTGTCTTGATCCCGAAAGACAGCTTCGCGCACATGGTTTGGCGCCCGTCCCACCAGCTCTACCGAACCGGGATGTCCGGCAAACTCGATCTGACATCGGGCCAGCACGCCATCCCTGCCCGCCGCAACGGCAGGAAGAGCACAGGACTGGAAACTGGCCGTGAATGAAGCCGCACCGGGCATGGGTTGCGCCACCAACGCCAGACAGAAAACACCACACACAAGTGTGCGGCTGTTGCAAACGGCAGAGATGGTGTTCGGACCGGTCATGAAGCACCTGTTGTATTTGATCCGGGTCAGGATAGCGCTGAACAAGGCGAAACCGGGTCACGCGGCATCGGCTGCCGTTACCTGTGGGCCGACAGGCAGCTTCGCTCAGTGCAACCAGGGTCAACAACAATTGTTCACTTGCCGGTCACACCGGCAATCCGTTAACACTGTCAGCCATGTCGACGATCACACCGCAAGTTTTGCTGAAAGCTTACACTGCCGGTATTTTTCCAATGGCAGAAAGTGCCAGCGACAGTGCGCTTTACTGGGTCGAACCGGAAGTGCGTGGCGTCATCCCACTCGACCGGTTCCACGTGTCACGCTCCCTCGCCCGACGCATCCGCTCGCGGCAGTTCCGCGTCACGGTGGATACCGATTTCGACAGCGTTATAAGGGCATGTTCGGGCCAGCCCGGCAGCGCCGGTGAGCATGCAGTGGTTGAGCGGCCTTCCACCTGGATCAACTCAAGAATCTCCGCGTTGTACAACCAGCTGCATGCCATGGGGTGCTGCCATTCAGTTGAATGCCGCGATCATGCAGGCGCGCTGGTTGGCGGGCTTTACGGTGTGCGCATCGGCGCGGTGTTTTTCGGCGAAAGTATGTTTTCCGCACAGCGCGATGCATCCAAAGTCGCGATGGTGCACCTGGTCGCACGGTTGAAAGCTGGCGGCTTTCGCCTGCTGGACACGCAATTTGTCACCGATCATCTGAAGACTTTCGGCTGCGAAGAAGTGTTGCGTGACGACTACCGCAAACTTCTCGATGACGCGTTGCTGGCGCAGGCGGAATTTTCGGCCTTTGAAGATGACGACAATCCGCAGGCGGTTCTGGCATCGGCCAAATCCGGCCATCATGACGACACATAAGATCATCACACTTTTGCAGATGCATAAAACACTGAACTTTGCCCTCACAATGTACTCTACAAATTCAAGTGCGCTGCTATACTAGTTTGGAACCAATCAGTTACGGTGTTAATCATCATGTTCAAACTCCCTTCGCCACGCTCACTAACTGGTATCGCCGTTGCAATTTGGACATTTGTGCTGGCAACCCCGGCAATGGCCGCGGACGTGTTTGTGACGGTCACTGGAGTGCGCAGCGCCAATGGATCTGTCCTGGCCTGCCTGTGGAGCTCCGGCTGGGGGTTCCCGAGTTGTGAACAGGGCCGCAGCAATGTCCGGCAGATCAAGGTGCCGGCCGCGCAGGGAACGGTAAGCTTCCTGTTTGAAAACGTGCCGGACGGCAAGTATGCCATTTCCGTCGGCCACGATCAGAACAATGATGGCGTGCTGGAGCGGCACAAGTTCCTGAAGTACCCGATCGAAGGTGCCGGCGTTTCAAACTACGACAAACCGCCTCGCTTCATACCGCTTCATCACGAGGCGACCTTTCCGGTCAAAGGCCCGGCCGTGACCGAAATCAGTGTCCCGATGCACTACCCGCCGGAAGGGTAAGTCATATCACCGGTTCAGCTGACCTGGGCAACCTGTTGCTTTCCAGCGCTTGTTGACGTTGAAGATGCGCCGCGAAGCGGCTGTCATCTGCGAGGCAAACTTGCGACATGACTTCCTGTCTGACCGGGAATCGCAATTTGCCAGCATGGCCTTGTGGGTTCTGTTGATGTCCGCAAGTGTCGGATGAGCCCCCGACTGCTGCTTCTTGAGCGTCGCATGATACCAGTTGCTCAGGTGAAATTCCTTCTTCGCCAGCCTCAGAATCGTCGGGCGTATCTTCCTGGAAAATTCCTTCTTCAAGGACGAGCAGCTCGCCGAATGGGCCGGCATCGTCGCCAGCGGCACATAAACCACACTTGCCGCCAGCGCTCCTGACAGCAGACAAACCAGCCGTTTAGCAAATATCATGTTCCCGCCTGACTCAGTATCGCCCGATCTCATGCCCTGGGCTGTTGATAATCAAGAATCAATGTTCGAAATCATCACCAAACCTAGATTGCGCGGATGTGTGGCAAAACTAGGTTCGGCTTGGAAGTCTTCACTCCTGCGGCTGAGTTTCCTGTTGCTGCCCGTCGGCAGGCCCTGTCTGCGCCGGTGGAATGCCGGTATGCTCCTCATCAACGCTCTTGCGGTTGGGATCGCGGCATCCGATCAGCCACACATCGTAAACCGGGTGCTCAACAGCATTGAGGCCGGGGCTCTCAGCCAGCATCCATCCCGAGAAAATTCTTCGCGTGCCACCGCTCAACAGATTCTCGTCAACCTGCACAAAAGATGTTGTTTTCGGCTCCTCGGTCGGTGGCCTGGAATTGCAGATGCGCGGATACACGTTCAGCGCGCCGAACCTGCGCACTTCGTTGACCGGAATTTCGAAAGTGGTGATCCGGCCGGTAATCTTGTCCAGCCCGGCAAACACCGCCAACGGATTTTGCAGGGCCTGAGCGCGCGAAGGTTCCGGCACGAGCGCCAGAGCGCCAGCCATCATCAGACCTGACACAAGCAATACCCTCGACAGTTTCATTAAGGCTTCACCGCCTCCACGCGAATACGCACATAATCTGCCGTCCAGTTGCCGCGTGCGTCGCAAAGGCTGGGCCGCAACAACTGCTCAACCTCGTCCAGAACTGTGTCCGTTTCATTGCCGAACTGTTCAAAAAACGGCTTGCGGAACAGTTTCAGCCATTCTTTCATGCCGGACTTCAACGGCGTAGGGCGCGGGTACAGCCCGATCCGGCGCACCTCGAACCCTGCACTTTCCAGCATGTCGGCATAGACTTCCGGCGACGGGAAGAACCACGGCCCGGCGAGACTCTCATCGCCTCCCCTGTGGGCGCTGACCGCCCGCATTGCAGTCACGATGGCTGCGACATTGCCATGTCCACCGAACTCCGCGACAAACCGGCCGCCCGGTTTCAGTGCACGCCAGATACCGTCGATGACATGTTCCGGCCGGCTCATCCAGTGCAGCGCCGCATTGGAAAACACGGCGTCGAACTCGGCAGGGAAATCGAGGCTGTGACCATCGCAATTGACAACCTTGAGACCGCGCTCGCGTGCCGCGGCCAGCAGGTCGTCGCTCATGTCGACGCCAAGCACGTCGCAGCCCGCATCGACCAGTTTCTGCGTCAGCGCACCATCGCCGCAGCCAAGGTCGAGAATCTTTTCACCGGCCTGGGGCGCAAGCCATTCGTAAACGGCTCCCGCCAGATCGGCCACGAACCTGCCGTGCTTCGAATAGGCATCGGCCGACCAAGTCTGTTTTGAGGAAGATGTGTTGAAGTTCATTGGCTGGACTGCGTCGAGTCGCCTTCCGGTTTGCTGTCATCGGACTTGTTCGACCCGAGCACGAACTGTGACACGAGCCCGAACAGGTCGATGGCATCCTGGGTGAACTCAATCTCGCCACCGCTGGCGATCAGGGTTTCGCTGCCTCCCGGCTCCAGGGAAATGAATTTCCCGCCGAGCAAACCTTCAGAAGCGATCTTTGCAGTGGTGTCTTCAGGCAGCTTGACAGTGGAGTCAACCGCCAGTTCCAGATTGGCGCGATAGCTTTCACGGTCGAGGTCCTGCGCTGTCACTGAGCCGATCTTGATGCCCGCCATGCGGACATCGGTACCTACCGATATTCCGTCGACCGATCCGAACGATGCCTTGACACTGTAGCCACTGGCAGGCCCGCCAAGCCCGCCCACGAAATACATGAAACCGAAAAATCCGACCGCAATGGCGACAACAAAGGCGCCGACAGCTGTCTCCGTCATGGAATTTTTCATATCCGGGGTGCTCCTGCCTCAATACCCGTGGTGTGAATATATCCGAAAGCGGCTCCTATTCAGGCTGCCATGCATCGTAATCAGGTTTTGCCGGCTGCTTCGGTGTTGCTCCCAACAGGCTGCCGGCCGGGCGGTAAGCCTTCGACGAACCGGTCAGGTTGGGGTGATGCGGCTTTTGCCACTCGCGCGTTTCATACGCCGTCTCGCTGGGCGGCGTGTCGGTGCGGTGATGCATCCAGCCATGCCATCCGGGCGGGATCATCGATGCTTCCGCATAGTTGGCATAGATGACCCAGCGGCGCTCGGCGATCGACGCCGGCAATTTCGATGGCGCACGATAATAGGTGTTGCCGAATTCATCGGTACCAACCTTCTCGCCATGGCGCGCTGTAAACCAGCGCGTGCCCATGGTCTGACCGTTCCACCAAGTGAACAACTGCAGTAGTAAGTCTTTCATGCCAGATACCCGAGCTGCGCAAAGGGCAGTCCTGAAACGTTAATTGCTGACCCGTTATGGCCTATTCGTTAGGCGCAAGTCCAGAGTGATTGAGAAAACCTGAGGCACACTGTACAAGGGCATATTCAAATCCTGTTGTTCACCGCGCCGAACCCAATCCATGATGACCAGCACTCCTACCGCAAAACTGTCCATTGCCGGCGTGAACATGTCATTTGGCGGCGCAAAAGTGCTGCATGACATCAGCATCGAGATACCGGCCGGGCGCAAGACGGTGCTGATCGGGCCGGCAGCATCCGGAAAAACCGTGTTGATGAAATGTGTGGCCGGCATTCACGCGCCGACCAGAGGAAGCATCAGGCTGGATGGCAGTCCGGTGACGGGAATCACTCCGCGTGAACGCAATGAACTGCTTGCCGACACGGGAGTGCTGTTCCAGCAAGGCGGCCTGTTCGACAGCCTCAGGGTGTGGGAGAACATCTCGTTCCGGCTGATCAACAATGACGGCATGAGCCGCAAGGAAGCGCGCGAACTGGCCATTGAAAAGCTGGCCCGGGTCAACCTGCCTTCAGGTACCGCGGACCTGCTGCCGTCCGAGCTGTCTGGCGGCATGCAGAAGCGCGTCGGCATCGCCCGTGTGCTGGCCAGTCAGCCGTCGCTGATGCTGCTTGACGAACCGACCGCGGGCCTCGATCCGATTACCACCAAGGCGATTTACCGGCTGCTTGACCGCTCCATCGAGGACAGCCATGCCACGGTGTTTGCCATCACCAGCGATATGGATGCGGCGCGCAGCGAGTATGATTTCATGTTCATGCTGCACGAAGGCAGGATCGTATGGCAGGGTGCTGTTGCGGACATCGATGCATCGGGAAACCCCTATGTGCTGCAACTGGTCAACGGCCGCGCCGACGGACC
>JBCCVY010000184.1:0-7413 GCA_039194725.1 Pseudomonadota bacterium | reverse complement strand
GGAACGTATCAGCCTCCTTGAGCATGGCTGAACATCCCAGATAGCCGAGCGGGCTCATCTGCTCCAGCACGTTGCGGAAGTCGCTGACCGTCCCGGGGTCGCTCTGGTGAAAGCTCTCGGTGAAGAACCGTCCCAGCACCATGTCCGAAATCGCGGCCGTGCCGCCCTGGCGGATCATCCTCATGCGTTCGTCCCACATCTCTGGCGGGCGGAAGTGAGGAGATGTGTTGGCCAGTGTCAGTGTCGTCAGCCTGTCGCCGGCGTTGATGCCGAGCCATTGTCCGGTCAGGCCGCCCATCGAGAGCCCGCAGAAATGAAACGCCTTCAAGCCCAGGTGATCTGCAATGCCGACAACATCGGCGCCCAGCCTTTCCAGCGAATACACGCCGTCCGGCACATCCGATGCGCCATGGCCACGCTGGTCGTAGCGAACTACGCGGAAACGGTGTTTCAGCGCATCGGCCTGTGCCTGCCACATCAGGTGATCGCACCCTAGCGAATTGGAGAAAATGATTGCCGGGGCATCGGTCGGTCCCTCGGCGCGATAGAAGATCCTGCAATGATCACTTTGTGTCACAAACGGCATAGGCGGTTCCTTTTTCTGGCGATCCTGTCACATCGTAAAATAGCGGGCCTGTCAAACCTTCAGGTGGCAATCCGCGCTGGACGCGCTGCCGTCATGTCGTTACCTCTGCACTGACCCTGGCCGCGGGATCCGTCTGCGGCAGCCGGACGTGATTGGATTTCGTTGTATGGCAATACCCGGCAGTGCCCAGTCTCTCCAGACGGAAAATGTCACGACCGGCATAGCGTTGATGATCGGCGCTGTCGCCACGTTCACCGTCATTGATGCGTGCGCGAAATTCCTGCTTGGCTCCGGCGTACCGCCGATGATGGTGGTGTTTGCACGCTACAGCCTGTCGCTGCTGTATGTGCTGGGACTGATGTGGTGGACCAGTGCTCTGACCTTCAAGTCCCATCATCGCGGCTTGCAGGTAACGCGCGGGGTGCTGCTGTTCGGTTCCACCTTGATGAACTTCATTGCGCTGCAGTACCTGCGGCTGGACCAGACCTCAGCCATATTCTTTTCGAACCCGTTGTGGGTGTGTGCATTGTCGCCGTTTCTTCTGGGCGAACGCATCGGCCCGCGCCGCTGGGCGGCAGTGGTCATCGGTTTTCTGGGGGTGTTGCTGATCATCCGGCCAGGTGCTGCGGGGTTTCACTGGGCCATGTTGTTGTCGGTGACGGTGGCCATCATCACCGCCTTGTACCAAATCATCACCCGCAAGATCGGTGGCCGTGACCCGGCGCTGGTGTCTTTGTTGTTGCCATCCCTGGTCGGCACTGCGCTTGCCATGCCGCTGGGTGTCGCCAACTGGCATATGCCGGTCTGGGGGCTGATCGCGCTGATGCTGCTGATGGGCGTTGCCGGTGGCGTCGGCCATCACATGCTGATCAAGGCCCACACCATGGCGCCGGCGCCGACACTGGCACCGTTCATCTATACGCAGATTGTCTGGATGATCATTGTCGGCTTCGTGGTGTTTGGCGACGTGCCGGACATCTATACGCTGGTCGGGGCCAGCATCGTGGTGTCCAGCGGCCTGTATGTCTATTATCGCGAGCAGGTCACCAAGCGCCGAACCGCGCATTCATCGTAACACCGGAACCGAGACTTTCATGACTGAGCTGAAGCTGAATCCCGCCGTTGCAGATCTCGAAGAAGAAGGCGCGTTCTTCGTCCTCGACAAGGCCCTGAAGCTGAAGGAGCAGGGCCGCCCGGTTATCAACCTTGGCATCGGCCAGCCGGATTTTGCGCCACCAGCCCATGTGCTGGAAGCCGGACTCAAGGCCGTGAAGGACGGCCCGCACGGATACACCTCTCCTGTCGGCATGCCGGCGTTGCGCGACGCGGTCGCAAACAGCGTGTCCGGCCGCTATCACGTGCCGGTTGATGCCGAGCAGGTGGTCATTGTGCCTGGCGGCAAGGTGACGATTTTCTTTGCCTGCATGGTGTTCGGCGGGGCAGGGACCGAAATCCTGTATCCCGATCCCGGATTTCCGCCATACCGCGAGGCCATAAAGGCGGCATCGGCCATGCCGGTTCCGTACGCCATTCGCGAAGACCGCAACTTCGGATTTGATGCCGACGAAGTGCTGTCGCAGATCACGCCGCAAACGCGCCTGATCATCATCAATTCACCGGGCAACCCGACCGGCGGTGTGGTGGAGGCCGGCGAGCTGGACAAACTGGCCGCAGGGCTGGAAGCCCACCCTCAGGTGGCGATTTTGTCGGATGAGATATATTCGCACCTGGTCTTCGAAGGCTCAGGCTTTCGCTCTTTGCTGCAGTATCCGGCGCTTGCTGGCCGGGTCATTCTGCTGGATGGCTGGTCGAAGACATTCGCCATGACCGGTTGGCGGCTGGGCTATGGCATCTGGCCAAAACCGCTCGTCAATGCGGTGCGCGGCCTGATCACGGTTGACCATTCATGTGTCAATGTCGCCGCGCAGTTCGCCGGCCTGGCGGCAATTGAGGGGCCCATGGACGAGATTGACCGGATGCGGGCAACATTTGCAAAGCGCCGGGATGTGGTGGTCAGTGGCCTCAATGAATTGCCGGGCGTGACCTGCCGGGGGCCGGGCGGCGCCTTTTACGCATTCCCGAACATCACCGGCACCGGCCTGGGTTCAAAGCAACTGGCGGACCGCCTGCTGATGGAAGCCAATGTCGCACTGATCCCCGGCGACAGTTTTGGCGACAATGGCAGAGGGTATCTGCGCCTGTCGTATGCCGCCGGGCTTGACGAGATCGAAGAAGCCCTTGCCCGCATGCGTGGCCTGATCAGCGGCTGTGTCTGAAAAACAAGGTCCCGTGCCAGGAGCGGGGTGGGAAATGGCGGGTGCGATCCCGGCACGGGTGCCCTGAAAGGCGAGAGCAACTTGTGCTCAGGCAGGTGCCTGAAGTTGCCGCACACTCTAGAGTTGATCGGGTTCCGGCCTTTTGATTGGCTTGATCAAAAAGCCCCCTGATTTTCGTGCAGGAAACAGGTTTCTTCTGGTTTTACGCAACTGACGCCTTCCTTGCACGCTGGCTGATGTAGCCGGTTTGCATGACAGCCGCATGTCGGTATGAAGTCGGTCACCAAACAAACGTTCCTGCATCACGCTGATCGCGGAACTTTGATTTGATAATTCCGGGCCGCAATGACACTGATCACCACATGAAGCTGACACGTCGACATATGGCAACGCTGATGGGCGCCGCTGCGTTCGCAGGTGCCGCTGCATCCGCCGCACAGGCCTCCTCGGGCATCATGTCGGCGCCTGACGCGCTGGCGGCTGCCGCCAGTGGTGAAGTGGTCCTGGTGGACATCCGCACGCGCGGCGAGTGGAAACAGTCCGGGCTGGCTGAACCAGCCCTCGCCATTTCCATGCATGAAGCCGGGTTCGTCAGAAACCTGGCAAAGGCACTGGGCGGGAATCGCACCAACCCGGTTGCGTTGATCTGCGCCACCGGCGGCCGCTCGGCCCATATGCAGCGCATACTGGCCACAGCCGGTTTCACCAATGTCGTTGATGTTTCGGAAGGCATGTTCGGCTCTAAGGCTGGCCCGGGATGGCTTAAGCGCGGTCTGCCGGTAAAGCCCTGGGTGCAGAACTGAGCAGGTGTCGCGTCTCAACGTGCAGCTGGCGGGTTGCGGGCCTTGCACTACACCACCGGCTTGCAGTTCGTCTCCCGCAAGGTGAACGACAGCAGGAACCCGGTGCCCGACCAGATCACCAGGCAGATCAAGGCGAACCTGTAGTCTGAGGTCTGATACGCCCTGGCACCTTCCAGCATCGTCCCATCCCAGCGCAGATCCAGTATCCAGCCGATAATGGGTTGCAGGATGGCGCCGGCGGCAACGGTGGCGCCATTTACCAGGCCTGAAACCGAACCGTGCAGCCGCCTGGCCGATACTTCCCGCGCCAGCGCGAAATTGACCACCATGCAACCGCCCGTGAGCCCGGACAGAAACAGCGCAACCGCCATCAACGTCAGGCTGAGGTCCGGTACGAAAGCGATGATGGCCAGCAGGCCGCAGTTTGCCGCCGTGCCGAGGACGAGAGGAAGCCTGCGGCGGCCAATCCAGTCAGAGAACCAGCCCGACAGCGGCGCGCCGACCGCCCAGCCGAGCAGCGACAGTGACGTGTAAAGCGCACTGGTCGGCCGGTCCAGCCCATAAGCGCTGGCAAGAAACGGCACGCCCCACAATCCGCCAAGCGCCAGCATCGGACCTGACATGCTCATGGCGACGATGGCGATGCGCCAGATCTCGCTGCGCCTTATGGTGTCTTTCAGGCCGGCCCAGATCTCGGCCCACTGCGTATCATTGGCTTGTTCCTGGCTGTCGGGGTCAGGCGAGTTGCGCACGATGAGGGCAGTCAATAGTGCCAGTCCGGCAGCCGCCAGCCCGGCCCATATCATGGTCTGGCGCCATCCGAATGCCTCGACGGCGAACGCCAGCGGCGCTTGGCCGGCGATGCCGCAAACCATGGCGAAGAACATTGCCAGGCCTGTCAGCAGCGCAAAGTGTCTCGGGTGAAACCATCTCGCGGCCAGGGCCATGCTGGCAATGAAGCCGACCGCGGAGCCGGCTCCCACCATGAACCGGCCGACATAGGCGATGTTCACCGATCCTGCGGCGCCAAAAATGATGCTGCCCGCACCGGCAAGCAGCAGCGCAATGGTTAGCATCAGCCGTGCGCCATAGCGGTCAAGCAGGGCGCCGATGGGCAGCTGCATGGCGGCATACGGGTAAAAGTACAAAGCCGAGAGCTGGCCCATCACGGCGCCGGTGACCGCGAACTCGGCCATCAGGTCCGGGATCATGACGCTGGGGGCGACCCGCTGGAAAAATGCATACCCGAAGGCAAGCGCACTGAGCGACCAAATGGTCAGCGCCAGCGCAAGACCGGCTGGCCGTGTCGCGTGCGGCGAGGTATTTACCGGATCTGCAGCCACTATCTGTATCAACACCGCCTGGATGCAGCATCCGTAAATGGAAGCTGGCGAAACACTCGTTCAAGGTAGAGTGTTTGACGATGCGGGGCACAAAAGTAAAGGCCCCTGAGACGCTGTCTCAGAGGCCTTTTCGATGAGTTTCCCGGACGGGGTGAAGAATCAGCAACCGTTGCATTCAAGCGTCAGGCCGTTGCGGGGACGCTGTGCGACCGATTCTTCAACTTCCCATGATCCGCTGCCGACTATGTAACCGACCAGCGGCTGGAAATTGAGGCATACACGGGCGACAACAATGTCGTTGTCTTCCTGAGTGAGCTTTTCCAAAGTGTCACCTGACAGGCTCGGTGGCGCACCGCCGCAGCTGCCGCGTGAATGAGACCAGCGCTGTTTGACGCTGTTGCCGTCCCGTTCGAAGGCAACCAGGTCAACCTTGATGTCTGAAGCCTTGAACGGTTTCATGATGGCGTCGGCAGCCCTAATGTATTCGTTGAGGGCATCCACCTGGACGGAGTTGGATTCCTGCGTCGTAAGGTCAACGACCGCGCTTGCCGCCACAGCCACTTTCCGTTTCAGTGAAATCGCGTGGGTGACATCAATCGTACCCAGCAGCAAAATGATCATCATCGGAAACAGCAAGGCAGCTTCGATGCTGACAACGCCGTCTTTCTTGCGGCCAAATCTTGCAAGACGGCCGGCAATGCGACTGTAGACGGTATTGGACCTGGTCACTGATGAATTATCCATCGTATTGGCTTCCTGAAAGGATGAGTTTGTTTTTGAATGACGCGGCATCGGATCAGTCGAACGGCTCATTGCGGAACACCGCTACGCCCCTCACCAGGTGCTTGTCGTCGCCGTGATTTGCCAGCCAGTTCGGTGGTGTCGTACCCGTGCCCTTGATGTTCAGCAGATGCATCAGGTCTGGCGTCAGCAGATCCCACTCGTAAAACGTTTCGACGATGACGATTTCGCCGGCGTTGCCGATGTCAAATGCACCATCTGTGGCGTCGTCACTAAGTTCGCCATTGTCGGAAGCATCGGTACGGCTGCTGGCATCTGAGAAATTGTTGCGCACTTCGACATTGATGTAGATGTTGTCGCATTTGATCATTGCAGGAAGTTCTGCACACAGCCGGTTCTTGAATTCGGCCTTTGAGAAGCCGCCGGAATGAGCCTGCCCGGTGCGGATCAGCCGTGAAGCCGTCGTCGTGGCGCTTTGAACCGAATACTCGGAAAACAGCGTCAGTCCGGTCTCGAACGTTGCCAGCAACAGAAACAGAAATGGTGCGCCGACGAAGGCGAACTCGATTGCCGTCGCGCCACTGTCGTCTTTGCGAAAGCCTTTTCGTACCCGGCCAAGGGTTCGATTCAATTTCAAAATCATGCCGTACTCCCGAACTTTCACCACCTGAAGCCAAGCCTGCCTGTGGTTTCTTGTTCCTGACTGGCAGACAGGGGCCTGCCAGCGGTCTCATTTGTTCAGGATCACGATATCGGAGTGGCCTTACCAAATACTGAGTTTTGGTGGTCAAATTTTAGCGATTTCGTTAGGGATTCGTTAACCAAGGTCGCCGGTTGCGAGTTGTCGCAACACGCGTGGTTGCCGCTGTGATCCGGTTCCACCTGGTCCGACTTTACGAGACCAGGCTGCCGCTTATCATGCCGGGCAATCAGCAGTTCGCCCGGCATCACGCATGTGAAATGGCTGCAGCCTACTGTGCGCCTTCGCTGCCACCGCTGGTGGCTTCGCCTGAAGACACGCTGGTCTTCATGCCGATCTGCTCGCCCTGTTCTTTGTATCTTGAGCCTTCGTCGTTCACGATCAATGGCTGATCACAGAACGGTTCGCAATTCATGGTTCTGCGCTCGCCGCCCCTGTACAGGCTCACAACGTGGCTTTCGGCGCGTTGCACTTTGACCATCATGTTGGCGAGTTGGTTGCCGTCGAAATCCAACACGATTATTTTCGTGCGGCCGGTGTTCTTGCCGATGACGATCAACTTGTTTCCCTGGATGCTTGCATCGGCGAACATCGGGTTGGACACCACCACCGTGGATGGTTCGCCGGCCAGTTTGACCAGCTTGGCGTCGTCTACATCCAGTGCAAGAGATGAGTCGGCAATTGCTGTGCCTGTTGCGGCAAGCATTCCAACCAGGCCCAGTGCGGCACCGAGAAAGAAGGTGCGGGTTGTTGCCAGAGTACTCATTTGCATAACAATCCTTGTTCGCATGATCACTTGGGAGGCGTCAGCCGAAGCAGTGCCCGTTCGTTGAGGCCTATAACACCTGAAAATGGTGAATGAACCCTTACGATTGCGAAATGGATCTGCCCGGCGGCCACGGGCGCCGTTCCCATACTTTATAATACATAGGCCGATTTGTTCGCAGTCGAACCTGACAGGGGG
>JBCCVY010000183.1:0-7438 GCA_039194725.1 Pseudomonadota bacterium | reverse complement strand
TTTCCCGCCCCTTGAACGCATTGGCAATGACGGCTTCCGCACCTGCTGCCTTAAGTCCGGCAATGAGGAATACCGCAAACGCGATGTACGGCAGGGTTCCCAGGAACGCCTTTGCCGCAAAGCTGACAACCGGCATCAGGTTGGGAAAATCCAGCAGAGCAACCACGACGGGCGCGAGTATGGTTATGGTCCATGGCGTGGCCAGACGGGACTTTACCTCGTCTGCCAGCGGCAGTTGCTCACGGGATACATCACTCATGATCCGGCCTCCTCGTCCTTGCAGCATTCTTCCAGAATGAAGGCCGCCAGCGCCTGCAGGTGCCGGTAGTTCGCCTGGTTGACAATGGTGCGCCCCTGCCGGTTCTGCACGATCAGATCGGCCGATGTCAGAAACTTCAGGTGATGGGCAAGTGTCGAGCCGGGAATCCCGGTGCGCTGCTGGATGTCGCCAACCAGCAAGCCCTTGTCCCCTGCCCTGACCAGAGTCTGCAGAACTTCAAGCCGGGATTCCGACCCCATGGCGGAAAACCCTTGTGCGGCGGTGACCAGCTCCATGACCTAATGCTCCATATTTCGATATAACTAGAATTATCGAAATAAATACCAGCTGTCAAGCAGATGCGGTCGTCAACTGTGGACCTCGATACGGCGGTGACTGTCAGGAGAGATGCGCTGACCCCGTAAATCGGGTCGCCCGGGAGTTCGAACGTTCCTATCAGAGCCGCATTCGGAATCCATGGAGAGCAGATCATGCAACTCAATAACAAGACCATCATCATAACCGGCGCCAGCAGCGGCATCGGTGAAGCCGCCGCCGTGCTGTTTGCATCTGAAGGTGCCAATCTGGTCCTCGGTGCCCGCCGCGAGGCTTTGCTCAGCCAATTGGCAACAAAGATCAATGACAGCGGCGGCAGCGCCGTGTTTCTGGCTGGAGATGTCCGCGAGGAGTCGTTTGCAGCCGACCTGGTCGAATTGGCGACAGCAGAATTCAGCGGCCTTGACGGCGCTTTCAACAATGTCGGCATGGTGGGCGAGACTGTGGCCGTTCCCGACATGGAAACCGCCAACTGGAACGATGTTATCGCCACCAACCTGACCAGCGCGTTCTTTGCGGCGAAACACCAGATACCGGCCCTGAAACGAAGCGGGCGCGGATCCATCCTGTTCACATCGTCCTTTGTCGGATACGCCAATGCCGGCATGCCCGGAATGGGGGCTTATGCGGCATCGAAGGCGGGCCTGATCGGACTGGTAAAATCCCTGTCGGCTGAACATGGCGGCGACGGCATTCGGGTCAACACCCTGCTGCCCGGCGGCACCAGAACCGCCATGGCCGGGGACGATCGCGAAATCCACGATTATGTCGCCGGCCTGCATCCGCTCGGGCGAATAGCGGACCCGGCGGAAATTGCCGATGCAGCGTTGTTCCTGCTGTCCGACCGGGCCTCTTTCGTGACCGGCAGCGCCATGACGGTAGATGGCGGAATTTCAATCAGACTCTAGCATCCTGATCCTAGTTTTCCGGCGGAAACATGCCGACACAGGTCTGCAGAGCGTTGGCCAGGAAATCGTCGTGCTTGGCCTGGTCGATCACGCCCTTGCTCAGCATGTCGGCAATGTCGGCGCTGCGCTTGGTGCGGCACTCTTCGAACTTCGGATTGACAGCCGGCGCATTGACCGTGCCGGCGCCTATCACGCCGGCAGCGGCAACCGGACGTCCCGCCGTATCTGTGTTGTTCTGCTTGTGCCAGGTCAGCGCCAGGCCGGACAGGGCCAGAACACAGATCAGGCCCGCTAAGAACCTGGCACCGTTCCTGTCCAGAAAATGACGACTATCCATTGTGCAATTCCTCCCCGCGTCTGCCCCGTTTGTTTGGTCTTTGAAAAGTCTGTCCCTGCTTTGGCGAGGCAGCGATTACTGTATTGTCTCAACTGCCGCGCTGCAATGGCAGGTTGATCAGCAGGTTTTGCGGTTTCATGTTCAGTTTGCCGGCCGGAGACTTCGCCAAGCCAAGCCAGACCGGCTTGCCGCGGGCACGCTCAATGACCGACTGCTGGTCGAGAATGTCCATGCGAAACAGGCCGATAATGCTGACCTGTTCGTCAAGCGACAGCTCGGCGCCTTCGTACAATTTGTTGAGCAACTTTGTTGCCTGGGCATCCATGCCGATATGCCAGGTCCATTTGTCATCATCTATGCGCTGCACCGGCTGAACCCGGACGCTGACGCCGGCAAAATGGTTGATCCAGTGTTCAATAACCCGGGCAAAGGCATCGTTGGCCGGCTGGGTGAAACGAAAGTCGATCACCGTGTCGAAACGTTCAGCGCGCGTCCAGTACATCTGCTTGTTGTCTTCATCGAGCACATCCAGCTCGACTTCCTTAAGCGGTGTCGCCGCTTCGATGACGAGCTGACCGAGGCCACCCATGCCGCCGGTTTCGGCGAACATGTCGACAACTTCCTCGTCAGCCAGCATCAACTGACCGTCATCCGCAGACACATTCTGCGACCGGAAGAACAGTTCCGCCGCCCGCCAGCGCATCGGATCAGTCTGACCATGCAGGATGCTGGCCAGAATGGCGTGCACGATCTGCTCGACAAACAACGGCGGCACATTGCCCGCTTCGCCGCGCACGATTGCCAGGTACGCCTTTTCCAGTGTCTTTGACGACACCAGGAGATCGCGAAAGGCCAGGAACACCTTGTAGTTCTGGCCGGCGTCGGCGTCTTCGAACTCGGCCAGATCCTGCTGGGTCAGTTCAAGGTACGGATTGTCGACCAGACGGGCATGGGCAACACGCTCGGCCTCGCAACTTTCCTCGATGGGGGCCAGTTCGGGGCGGGCAAAGTACGCCCTGAGATAATCCGCCGTCACTTCCAGCCCGCCGCGGCCCGGCAAACGGTTGAGCAGATAGGCACCAGATGAATGCCAGGCACGTTCATTCATCGGCGACATCCCAGATGCGGGTGTGCGGGCGCTCCTGCCCCGGTGGTGTGATTTCCCGATACTCCTCATGGATCGCGCCTTCTTCGGTAAGCGTGCGATGCACGGTGAGCAAGGTATTGAGCGGTTTGCCGAGGGCGAGTTCGCAGGAAAAGTCCAACTCTTCACGCGCAGCGTGGCGCGCTGTGTCCAGATCCGGCGCCTCGTAGTCATCCACAAACAGCCGTGCCAGCGCGTCGACCGCATCGCTCACTTCATCTTCACCTGCTTCGCCGACGGACACGAACGTCGCCCGGCCCAGGCTGGGCAGCGCCAGGAACCCGTTGGCAAAGGCCTGCCGGGTCTTGCCCCTGATGTCTTCCATGCCGATACCGGCAAAGGCAAATGCACCTGACAGGGCAATCTCGTCCGGCCCTGCCGGTGTGACGAACACATTGTCATCTGAACTGTCGAACCTGATGGTGCGCAGAATCTTGGTCATGGCGCCCGATGCTCCACGACGGTTTCAACAAGTGCCAGCGCCTGCACCGGCCTGTTAGCGGGCGTGAACAGCAGGTTGCCCTCTTCATCCATGCCGGTTACCCGGCCGCTCACCGTGGCACCTGCATGGGAGACCGTCACGTCCTCATCCGATCCCGTCGCCCGGCCGAGCCAGTTTTCGTGAACGCTCTTGAAGCCCTCGTTCATCCAGCCGTCGAGCCAGGTCAGGAAGTGCCGTGAAACGGACTCAAGCAGCATGGTACGGGTCACTTCACCAGCACCTTCTTCGTGCAAGGTGGTGCGGTCCGGCACTTCACCGGGATCGGCAACGGACAGGTCGAGCGTAATGGCCACATCAAGCCCCAAAACCATCCATGCCGGCACCTGGTCAGCGCCCAAGTCCGCCGGCACGTCGAGTGTGATCCCGCCTGCCGAGGCGCCGTTGACAAGAATGTCGCCAGGCCAACGATAATGAACGCCGATCTCCGGCGGCGAGATGGCGCCGAATGCATCGCCGAATGCCACTGCCATAACATGTCGCACCTGCGCTGCACGCGACAGCGGCACATCCGGTTCCAGCACAATGGCCATGTTGAGGCGGTCTTCCGACTGCGACCAGTACAGGTCACCGGCGCCTGCCTCGTCCGCGATGACGGCGGCCACGGCAACGCTTGCCGTGTCGGTGCCGGGCGCCACGGCGAGGCCGTTCAGCAATGGCGGAAAGACCGGTTCTTCGTGCATGACAGTCAGCCGAGATCAATCTCGCCGGTCACCGTATGGTCCAGCCCGATTTCGGCGCAGTCGATTGTCGCTGTCACCTTGATGGTGCCGGACGACTTGCCGGACGCGCGAACCGCCTCTTCGATTTTCTGCTGCGATGTCACGCCGACCTGCTTGAGGAACTTGCGCATCGACATGTTGAACTTGTCGTCATCCATTTTTCGGTATTTCCCTGTTGTTGAGCCCGGGTCCGGTACGGACTCCGGCCCGGGCATATTCGCCTGCTGCAGTGACCAGCAACTATTGCGGTCTACTGGCGCACATTGTCGGTGGCGTACACATTGCTTGCCGACAGCTCCAGCGAGGCAAGCCCGAAGTGTGCCCCAACGCCGATAGCAGCCATGGCTGCACATGCCAGTACAAATGCTTTCATTGTATTGCCCTTCCTGTTTCCCCTGTCGCCCCGGCGGACCGTGGCTTGCGTCGCCTTCCTACTGATATAGGTACGGCATGCACCCGTGTGCAAACTGTTTTCACTCCGTTGCCCGCTCCGGCAAGCTTTTGGTCTTTTCCTTCAACCACGCAATCATCGCATCACGCTCCTCGGCGTTGGACATTTTCTGCAACGGCATCTTGGTCCCGGGCACCAGATGCTGTGGGCCCTTTTCAAACAGCTTGCCGATCGTATCGGCATTCCAGACGATGTCGGAATCCAGCAGAGCCTTCGAATAGGGATACCCTGGCAAAGTGCCAGCCTTGCGGCCGAAAACGCCGTAAAGTGTCGGGCCGGCGCGGTTGGCATCGTCCGGCGACAAGGTGTGGCAAACGGAGCATTTGCGGGCAAACTGACGTTCTCCGACACTCAGGCCCTCGTCGGCCTGGAAGCGCCGGGGAAAC
This sequence comes from Pseudomonadota bacterium, assembly GCA_039194725.1. Lineage (GTDB taxonomy): Bacteria > Pseudomonadota > Alphaproteobacteria > Rhizobiales > Aestuariivirgaceae > Anderseniella. The sequence goes on along the minus strand of JBCCVY010000183.1, from coordinate 2,396 downwards.
TTGCCGCGCGCCGGTTCGAAATCACGGCCCGGGCGAAACTGCCAATAGTGCACGGTGTCATCGAGCCCGCCCAGGTATAGCGTGTCGCCGTCACCGGAAAACGTCAGCGCCCAGATCGGGCCGTACGGGTTGTCGAGCAGTTTTACCGGTGTCCAGTCGTTCATGTCATGCACGGAAACGATTCCGTCGCCGCCGCCGAAGGCCAGGACCTTGTGTTTCGCCGACATGGCAAGCGACAGGATGGGACGGTCGCGCTGCGCCAGTTGATGGGCGATTTCACCACTTTCGATGTCAAGCACGGCAGCCGTGCCATTAAGCGCGCCGAAAGCGAGCTCCTTGCCGCCAGGCAATGCGGCCAGCACATTTATGCCCCAGCCATTTCGGTAGACCACCCGTTGCTCGGATCCGTCGCTGACCTTCCACCTGCGTATGGCGGCATCCGTGCCGGTGGAATAGATGAACTGTCCGTCCGTCGAGAACACCGCCGCGTTGACCGTGTTGCGGTGGCCCTTGAGCACATGCAGCAGGCGCTTTTCCGCCAGCGACCAGACCCGCAGCGTACGGTCCCACGAGGCGGAGACCACAAGCTTGCCGTCAGGTGACACGGCCAGATCCACCACTTTGAGTTCATGACCTTTGAACACATGCTCAACCGCGCCCGACTGCAGATCAAGCAGCCGCACCATACCGTCATCACTGCCGGTAACTGCATGCCGGCCATCGGGCAGCACGGCTACCGCGTTTACGGCCCCGTCATGATCAGAAAACCGCTTGCGAAGAGCCGGGTTGGCCGCATCGGCGATATCCCAGTACATCATGGAATAGTCGAAACTGCCGGACACGATGCCGACGCCGTCAGGCGAGGTTGCAACCGATTTCACGGGGCCGCCGTGACCTTTGAGATCGCCCTGCCCCGGCTTGATCTCGGCTTGGGCCGGCATTGCAATTGGCACAAGCAAGGTGATCATAACGGCGAAGGCAAGCTGCATGAACCGGGCCTTCAGCAGGCTGCATGCAAGACCTTCGGATCGGCGATCACCAGTCAAGTTTCCGACCCCGGCACACTATTCCGCCGGCTGGCTGGCTGAGCCACCAGAAGGCGCCGATTTTGCCTTCTGCTCCATTTCTTCCACCCACAGGCTGTGATGTTCGCGCGCCCAGTTGGTGTCCACCTCACCGGAGCCCATGGCGTCAAACGCCCCTTCCATACCGACGGAACCGATATAGATGTGCCCGAGTATGATGACGATGAACAAGACGCCGACAATACCATGCCAGATCTGGTTGAGCTGCTGTTCCTGGATCGGGGTTACGCTGGTTGGCAAATCGAAGCCGATGGCATTGAGGGCCGTAAAGGTCTTGGCCATGAACGCAGTTTCGAACGGGAACATCAGGGCGATGCCGGACAGGGACACGGAGATGGTCAGGATGACCACGCTCCAGAACAACAGCTTTTGACCTGCGTTGAATTTCTTGGCCGGCGGATGCGACCCCTTGGTGAACAGGCCGCCGCCTTTCAGGAGCCAGACCAGGTCATGGCGGTTGGGGAAATTGTGAACCACCCACAAAATGAAGGCCAGGGCCACGCCCAGCATGAAAGCGAATGAGAGGTAATTGTGCAGGTACTTGCCCCACAAGGTGATGAGGGCGAACGTTTCCTTGCCGATGACCGGCATCAGCGCATAGCGGCCAAACATCATGTTCAGTCCGGACACGGCCAGAATGATGAACGATCCTGCCATCAGCCAGTGGGCGAACCGCTCAAGTCCGTTGAACCGCTCCATGGTTACGCCTGAGCGGCCATGGTCGATCTTGATGCGCCCGCGCAGCACGAAATACAGCGACAGCAGGAACAGGATGCCGAACAGCCCGTACACCGAGTACAGCTTCAACGGTCCATTACGAAACGCCCGATAGGCAGTATCACCTTCCGACTGGATCAGGACAGCGGCGTTCTTGTCCGGAATCGAGACATTGCCGGTCGCGCCCTTGCGGATCTGGCTCCAGAAACCGGTGTTCAGATCCGTGCTCTGGGCCTCGGTCGCCACGTCCGGACTGGTTGTCTGGGCAACCGCAGGCGCGGCATAGCTGCCAATAGCCAGCATCGCAACCGCAATGAGAGCCATGCATACGGTGCGTATGGATTTCGCAATTTCGGTACTGGATTTCATAACGCTGGTCCCCTTGGGTTGTCCGAATACGATAAAATGTCGCTGGCCGCGCGATCAGTGCCCGTTGCGCTGGCTCATATACTGCCGCCGCGCTGAATGATCATGCGCTGGCGCAGTTTCTGGTTTGTCTCATCACTCAGTGTTTCATCTGTCGGGCCGCTGTAAACGCCTTTTTCCTTCAGAAACGGGTTCTCACCTTCCTGACAGCCGGCAAGCAGCCCGAGA
>JBCCVY010000182.1:0-7467 GCA_039194725.1 Pseudomonadota bacterium | reverse complement strand
GGATCTCATCCTTGCGGTACTGCGCCTGCGAGATGAAATTTTCCGGAACCGGTTTTATCGCCGGATCGAGGAACTCGCCGACAACCCTCGCGACCAGCTGATTGCCATGTTTGACGAACTGCAGGATTGGTTCGAAGATCCGGATTTCCGCGGCTGCATGTTTATCAAGGCTTCATCGGAGTTCCAGGACCGGGACCACCCGATCCACAGACAGTCTGCCGACCACAAGCGCATGCTGCAAACCCATATCTCAAAGCTTGCAGAAACCGCCGGGCTAAGCCAGCCGGACCAACTGGCCCGGCAATTGCTGCTGCTGGCCGAAGGCGCGATCGTCACGGCGCACATGAAGCACACTGAAAGCCCGGCCGCGGACGCCAGGCAGGCAGCCCTGGCGCTGGTGGCCGCGCACGAGCCGCAGCCATAGGGCCTGCCTCCGCCTGCGGGCGCTGCAGTTCAGGCCGCCTTTGCCCTCACGAGTTCTCCGTCCAGTTTCACAGACAGGCCGTCAAGGTCCGGCGTATAGATCAGCTGACAGGACAGTCTGGAGTTCGCAGCCACAGTCGGGACCTCATCCAACATGGCATCTTCATCATCGCGCGGTTCATGCAATTTCGCCTGCCAGTTGTCATCGACATAGACGTGACAGGTCGCGCATGCACATGCACCGCCGCACAGACCTTCCATGGGCAAACCATGCTCGCGGATGATTTCCATGACCCGCCAGCCCTCGACCGCCTCAAGCTGATGCGCCTTGCCTTCGTGGTCGATCACATTGATCACGCCCATTGTCGTCACACTCCGTGTTGTTGATTGCGCCGCAACCGTCCGTCGGCGCTGAGATGAATGCCACATTCGGTCTTGTCGTGCCCGGCCCAACGGCCGGCCCTGGGATCGTCCCCCGACCCGCCGGGTTGCGTGCAATCCGCACAGCCGATTGAAAAATAGCCCTGCCCGACCAGCGGATGCGGCGGCAGATCATGATCCTTCATGTAGGAGGCTATGCCTGTCGCGTCATAGCCAGCCAGCGGCTCACCTTTGACCCTGCCCTGGTGATCAAGGCTGACAGTGCCGAGACTGTCGCGGCTGCCGCCGTGATAGCGCTTGCGCCCTGACAGCACCGCGTCGAAACCGGCAAGCGCACGCTCCAGCGGCTTGACCTTGCGAATGTCACAACAGGCATCCGTGTCACTCGCCGACAGGCTGCCACCTGGATCCCGCAATGCAATGTCTGCAGCGCGAGGCTTGATGATGCGGACATCTTTCAGGCCCAGCAGATCAACGATCTTCGAGCGGTAGTAGCCGGTCTGCCAGAAGTGCTTGCCGGTATCGAGGAAGATCACCGGCATGGCCTGATCGACACAGGCCGCCATGTGCAGCAGCACCACGGACTCCGCACCGAATGACGACACCAGCGCCAGCCGGTTGCCGAACTCTTGATGCAGCGACGCGACAAGAGCTTCGCCTTCCAGCCCGTCATGACGGGCAAGATCATAATCCCTGATCATCAGTCTGAAACCGCTTCTATGGATTATCCGTAATGGGACCGCTCCGGCCGGGTGCCCGCATCAGCGAAAGGGCGGGTGGCCAGGCCTCCGGTTGCATAGTCACGCTGGTATGTCGCCGGCACCGCATCGGCGTGACGCACCCACTCTTCGAGCGGGAACCGGTCCGACACCTCAAAACTGTCGATGCCCGACTGCAGCAGGAAGCCGTACTGGTCCGGCAGGTAGCTGCCTCGGGCCCGGATAGTGCCTGCGAAATGCTCGGTGTGGCGGATGCTGCGGGCCTGCGAAAACGCCCTGCCGTCGGCAAAGCCGGGGAAATTCAGCGTGACGATATCAAGCCGTGGCAGATGCGGCGTGAGCAGGTCGACGTCGACATCGTTGGGCACATCCACGCCGAGACCGCGATGACTGGACGGCCAGTCTGCCAGCACCTCTTCCAGCCGCGCCAGAGGCACGATGATCATGCTGCGGTCGGTTGCGCTGTCAGCCTCTTCCAGAACGGTCCAGAGGTCTTCAACCAGCTTGTTGTTCTCAATTATTGGCATAGAGCGCCTCCTTGAAGGGTGCCGCACCCAGGCGGCGGTAGGTCTGCAGGAACTCCTCACCCTGCTCACGCACATTCAGGTAGGTGTCGACCACGGTTTCAACCGCGTCAGCGATCTCTTCAGACCCGAAGCCAGGCCCAAGGATCTTGCCGATAGAGGCGTTTTCGGCAGACGAACCGCCGAGCGTGATCTGATAGAATTCCTTGCCTTTCTTGTCCACACCGAGAATGCCGATGTGACCGACATGGTGATGGCCGCAGGCGTTGATGCAGCCAGAGATGTTGAGCTTCAGGGGCCCGACATCATGCTGCTTCTTGATATCGGCGAAGCGATTCGAAATCTCCTGCGCCACGGGAATCGAGCGGGCTGTCGCCAGGGCACAATAGTCGAGGCCAGGACACGAGATGATATCGCCGATAAGACCGACATTGGCTTCCGCCAGGCCCTGTTCCTTAAGTTGCTCCCAGACCTGGATCAGATCCCGGGTGCGCACATGGGCCAAGGTCAGGTTCTGGGCATGGGTGACGCGGACTTCGCCGAAGGAATAGTCATCGGCAAGGCTGGCAACGGCGCGCATCTGCGCCGACGTGGCGTCACCGGGGATGCCGCCGGCCGGTTTGAACGAGGCGTTGACGATGGTGTAACCGGGCACCTTGTGGGCAGCCGTGTTAGCTGCAAGCCACTGCCGGAAGCCGCGGTCAGCCAGCTTCTTTTCCTCGATCTCGGGCACGAAGGCTGGAAGTTTTTCCCAGGCCGGCGGGGCGAAATATGACGAGATGCGGGCCAGTTCACGCGCGTCAACCTCGACGGTTTCCTTCGGAGCGTCGGCGAATTCCTTTTCCACGGCAGCGGCAAACGCTTCCGCACCCATTTCATGAACCAGGATCTTGATGCGGGCCTTGTACTTGTTGTCGCGCCGGCCGATCAGGTTGTAGACCCGCATGATGGCGGTCAGGTACGGCAGCAGGTCTGCTTCGGCCAACCAGTCACGCACGGTGACAGCAACCATGGGGGTGCGCCCCTGCCCGCCGCCGACCAGCACTTCCCAGCCACGCTCGCCCTTGTCGTTCAGCTGCATGCGCAGGCCGATATCGTGCACCCGCACGGCGGCGCGGTCATTGGGTGACCCGGTGATCGCGATCTTGAACTTGCGCGGCAGGTAGGAAAACTCCGGATGCAGGCTCGACCACTGCCGGATCAGTTCGCACACCGGACGCGGGTCGGCCAACTCGTCGGCAGCCGCCCCGGCATAGGCGTCGGTGGTGGTGTTGCGGATGCAGTTGCCCGACGTCTGGATGGCATGCATCTCGACATCGGCCAGCCGGTCCAGAATGTCAGCGGTCTCTTCCAGCTTGATCCAGTTGAACTGGATGTTCTGCCGCGTTGTCCAGTGGCCGTAACCGCGGTCATATCTGTCGGCGATGTCAGCCAGCACGTTGAGCTGGCGCGATGACATGGTGCCGTACGGCACCGCCACGCGCAGCATGTAGGCATGAAGCTGGTGATACAGCCCGTTCATCAGCCGCATGGGCTTGAACTCGTCCTCGGTGATGGAGCCGTCGAGGCGTCGCGCGACCTGGTCGCGGAACTGGGCGACACGGGCGTCGACGAAGTTCCGGTCAAACTCGTCATAGCGGTACATGTTGGGTTCAGGCGTCACGTGCATGTTCATTGGTCCACCACCTCGCTTGTCGAAAACCCTTGCGCGACCTGGGCGAGATCGGCGCGCACGGTCGGGCCCAGGGCGCGGATGCGCTCGCGGATGTGCACCGGGCGGATGGCGCCGGTTTCGCGCGACACTTCAACCAGATAGGCGCCCATGACGATGTTGGCGCGCTCATCCTGTTGCGCCTCGCCAAGCGCCACGAAGCCTGAGTCTTCGCATTTCAGCACCGCAGCGCCGTCAATACCGCGCACCCATTTCTCGTCCGGTGTGCGAAACACCGTGTCGCCGGACAACACATCGTTTGCGGTCACCACGTACTCGCTGCAGTCTTCGGTCACGTCGTTCATGAGGCGATCCTTTCTTCTGCTGCGGCTTGCGCGTGAGCCTGCGCGGCCAGAATGTCGGAGCGCGCCGGGTCGAGGCCGACATAGATGATGGCCGGCCCCTTGATGGCGCCCAGGGCAAGCGTTCTGGTCAGGGTGGCGATGGTGCCGATCGCGGTTTTCTGGTCTGCCCGGGTGCCGTTTTCGACCACCACGACCGATGTGTCCGCGGCAATGCCCGCCTTGAGCAGTTCACGCTGGATGTGGCCCGCCTGGCGCACGCCCATATAGATGGAGAACGCGGCCCCGGGCTTAGCCAGCGCGGCCCAGTCATGGTCCGCCGCGCCGTGGCCGGCGGTGCCGGTCAGCACCGTGAAGCTGCGGTTTTCACCGCGCCAGGTCAGCGGCAGGCGGATGGCGGATGCGCATGCCACGGCAGCTGTGATGCCGGGCACCACGTCGACAGGAATGCCGGCTGCGACGAGGGCTGCCTGCTCTTCACCGCCGCGGCCGAACACATATGGGTCGCCGCCCTTCAGGCGGACAACACGTTTGCCGGCGCGGGCGTGCTCAACGAGGATGTCGTTGATGCGGGTCTGGCTGACCGACAGCTTTCCCGGCGCCTTGCCCACATCGATGCGTTCGGCATCGCGGCGGGCGTACTCCAGAATACCGGGTCCGACGAGGCGGTCGTAGACAATCACGTCGGCGTCCTGCAGGCGCCGCTGAGCCTTCAGGGTCAGCAGATCCGGGTCGCCGGGACCGGCGCCGACGAGCGCAACCGAACCGGCGGCCTCTTTGCGGTCGCCGGACAGCGCGTCATCCAAGGAGCTCTCGAAACCGGCTTCAGGATCGCGTTCGTAGGCGTCGCGGATATCGCCGAAGAAGAACGAACGCCAGAAATCGCGGCGCGGGCTGCCCTTGTCCAGCGCCCGGGCGACGCGTGGCCGCAGGGCTGATGCCTTGTCCACCAGCGCGCCGACGGACGGCGGCAGCAGGGCTTCCAGATGCGCCTTGATGCCCTGCCCCAGAACCGGTGCGGCGCCTTCGGTGCCGATGGCGATGGTCAGTGCACCGCGATCCACGATGGACGGGGTCAGGAACGAGCACTTGTCCTGCCTGTCGACCACGTTGACAGGAATGTTGCGCTCGGTGGCTGCGGCATGCACCGCCGCCTCATCGGTCTCATCGAGCCCGCAGGCAAACACCAGCGCGGCCCCGTACAAGTCGTCGGCGTCGAACTCGCGTGAGATCAGGCAGGCACCGGCAGCATCGATTTCAGTGCTGAGTTCGCGCTCGGCGAACGGCGTCACAACGACAATCCGCGCCGGCGTCTTGGCCATCAGCCGCAGCTTCTGCGCAGCTTCGGAACCGCCGCCCACGATGACGACGGTTTTTGCTTCAAGGTCCAGAAACACCGGATAATAGCGCATGTCGGGTCACTCCAGTCTGTTCGTTAAAACGATCAACCGGAACGACATATAGAACTGTTCGTTAAAAAGAACAAGCTGTTCTTTTATACAATGCAATGGCGTCACGCAGATGTGAGGGAAAAACCGGCGGGGCTGGCAGGGCGAACTGCTCAAACTTTAGGGAGTTTTTTCAGAACAATTTACGCAATTGGTGAACAGAATGGCAATCAGGAGACTGAACCGCCGGTAAAGGGAGCAAGACGCTGGGCGTTCCTCTGAAAAACACAAAGCCGGGCAAGGGCGGCAACAACCACCCGGGCCCCGCCTTCTGGCTGGTGCTGATCATCATAGGCAGCGCGACCGTGTGGCAGAAGGTCAGCGTGCCGACGGGGCCGGTTGCGGGGGTTAAGCCTTATGACAATGTTCCGCAGTGATCATTGGCAAAATTGCCATTACTCAATGCTGGGGGATTGCCAATATCTCCAGCAGATGGAATGACGCTTCCGCTGAGTCGATGAAGTCGCTACACCGTGTGCATAGAATTGCTTACCGACCGAGAGCACATCCGCCATGGCCCACGTTATCCCTTGCCCCGCCCGCACCACCCTGCCCGTTTCCGGCACGTCAGACACGTACCCGGTGCGCCGGGTCTATTGTGTCGGGCGCAATTATGCCGCGCATGCCATCGAGATGGGGCACGATCCGGACCGGGAAGACCCGTTCTTCTTTCTCAAGTGCCCGGAGAACATCGTCACGGCAGATGCAAGCAGCGAGATCACTTTCCCCTACCCGCCGGCTTCAAACGACGTCCATCACGAGGTTGAGATGGTGGTGGCGCTAAAGTCCGGCGGCCGGGACATCGCGCTGGATGACGCCCTGGACCATGTCTATGGATATGGCGCCGGCCTCGACATGACGCGCCGCGACCTGCAGGGCGAAATGAAGAAAGCGGGCCGGCCCTGGGAAATCGGCAAGGCGTTCGATCATTCAGCCCCGATGACCGGGCTGGTGCCGGCATCAGATATCGGCCATCCGGATTCAGGCGCGATCTGGCTCAAGGTCAATGGCGGGATGCGACAGCAGGGAGATCTGAACCAGATGATCTGGAAGGTGCCGGAAATGATCTCCTACCTGTCCGGCCTGTTTGAACTGGCCGCCGGCGACCTGATCATGTCGGGAACCCCGTCAGGGGTCGCAGCCGTTGCCCGCGGCGATCACCTGGAAGGTTTCGTGGAAGGGATCGGCGGGCTTCAGTGCAAGGTCGTGTGAAGCGCGTAGGCCAGGTTTGCACCCCAGGCGAGCGGGTTGATCAGCCCCATAGCCCAGGCCCCGTTGATCACCACGCCGGCGGATAGATCCGCGATAATCACCCATTTTCCAACCTTGAACATCTTGTAGAGCATGCCGAGCCTTGTGTCTTTTTGATACAGCGTCGCTACGTCCTGTTAAGACTTGAGCAAGGCACGGGCCAGATGGGGGTGTTGGTTGGATTCTTTTCCTCGCTCACGCAAGCAGGCTTTATTGGTGGTCGAACAGCTTTCTTCGCTTCGCTCCGGCCGTTCTCCATTACTGAACAACTGTAGGGTTCTAAATCATTTAAATGTTTTCACCCTCGGGCTTGTCCCGAGGGTCCACCTCCCCCCTCTTGTGGATCCTCGGGACAAGCCCGAGGGTGACACTGAGCGGTGGCTGTCAACACTCCGGCAGATTCACTGCCAGGCCGCCGAGGCTGGTTTCCTTGTATTTCTCCGACATGTCCTGGCCGGTCTGGCGCATGGCTTCGATGCAGTTGTCCAGCGGCATGAAATGCTCACCATCGCCGTGCAGCGCCAGGGATGCGGCTGACACCGCCTTGATGGCGCCCAGCCCGTTGCGTTCGATGCACGGCACCTGGACGAGCCCTGCGACCGGATCGCAACTCATGCCGAGGTGGTGCTCCAGAGCAATTTCGGCAGCATTCTCGATCTGCTCATTGCTGCCGCCGAGCGCTGCACACAGGCCCGCCGCGGCCATGGC
>JBCCVY010000181.1:0-7560 GCA_039194725.1 Pseudomonadota bacterium | reverse complement strand
CCGGCCGGATCCAGGGTGCGCATCACCGGCGGCTCCGGCATGGTGCTGGAAACCGAACCTGTGTGACGGCGGCCTTGTAGACGAGCCTCAGCCCAGCCCGCCGTTTCTTTCAATAATCTGTTTCAGCGCTTGCGCAAATTGCGGACTGACGTCGCCGCGTGACAGACCGAGAGCGACATTGGCGGCCAGAAACCCAACCTTGTCACCGCAGTCGTATGTGGTTCCCTTGAACTTGAGTCCGTAGAAATCCTGCCGGCCCATCAGCGTGAGCATGCTGTCGGTCAACTGGATCTCGCCGCCGGCGCCGGCGGTCTGCTTGTCAAGCAGCTCGAATATCTCCGGCTGCAGGATGTAGCGGCCTGAGATGATAAGGTTGGACGGGGCATCTTCCTGCTTTGGCTTCTCAACCATCGAGGTGATTTCAAATCCTGTGCCGGCGTCCGCACCGACGCCGACGACCCCGTATTTGTGCACCTGGTCTTGCGGCACTTCCTCAACGGCAATCACATTGCCGCCATGAGCCTCATAGACGTCCCTCATCTGGGCGAGGCAACCGGGAGAGCCGTGAATGAACATGTCGGGCAGCAGAAGCGCAAACGGCTCATTGCCGACAAGCTCACGGGCGCACCACACCGCGTGCCCCAGGCCGAGCGGCTCCTGCTGGCGTGTAAAGCTGGTCTGTCCGGCACCCGGCAGGTCTGCTTCGAGGATTTCAAGCTGCGCGGTCTTGTTGCGGCGTTTCAGGGTTTCTTCAAGCTCAAACTGCTTGTCGAAGTGGTCCTCGATAACCGCCTTGTTGCGGCCGGTCACGAAGATAAAATGCTCAATGCCGGCCTCGCGCGCCTCGTCAACCGCCAGCTGGATGACCGGACGATCCACAATGGTCAGCATCTCCTTTGGAACAGCCTTGGTCGCCGGCAGGAACCGCGTACCAAGTCCTGCAACCGGAAACACCGCCTTTTTGATTTTCCTGCCCATGGTTGCGACACCTCCCCGCTATTGCCCCAGTGTTGTGTGAAACCTCACCGGAATGAGGCCTGATCAGTAAAGCTTTCTAAACGTTTTGTTTGGGTTTTGTTAGCACAATCGGCCTTCGAAGCAGGTCCCGTGATTCGGGCAAAAACCAACGCAAATTATCCGGGGATGTAAACTCTGCAATGAGTGTTCTGGTAACTGGCGGAGCAGGCTATATCGGGTCGCACATGGTGCTTGCGCTGTGCGATGCCGGGCAGGACGTCGTGGTGCTTGACAATCTCTCCACCGGCGCTTCCTGGGCGGTCGCGCCGCAGGCCAGGCTGATTGAAGGCGACATCGGTGACGAAGAGCTGACGCTGAAGATCATCGATGAACACGCTGTCGATGCGATCATCCATTTTGCCGGCTCCATCATTGTGCCTGAAAGCGTCACGGATCCGCTTGGATATTACCTCAACAACACCGTCAAGTCGCGTTCGCTGATCCACTGCGCTGTCAAGACCGGTGTGCCGCACTTCATTTTTTCTTCCACGGCTGCCGTGTACGGCAATCCCAAGGTGATGCCGGTGTCGGAGGAGGATGAACTGCTGCCGATTTCGCCCTACGGCACGTCGAAGCTGATGACCGAGTTGATGTTGCGCGATGCGTCCGTTGCCCATGACCTGAACTATGTCGCACTGAGATATTTCAACGTGGCCGGTGCCGATCCGCAAGGCCGCAGCGGCCAGTCAACGCCGCAGGCGACCCATTTGATCAAGGTGGCGTGCGAGACGGCACTGGGCAAACGGGATCATCTTCAGGTCTTTGGCCGTGACTATGACACTCCGGACGGCACCTGCCTGCGTGACTACATCCATGTCAGCGATCTGGTGCAGGCGCACCTGGATGCGCTCGCCTACCTGCGCGGCGGTTCCAAAAGCCGGGTTTTCAATTGTGGATATGGCCGGGGGTATTCGGTGCTCGACGTGATCAGGGCCGTGGAACGGGCGGCGGGCCACAAGCTGGATGTGCGTGACGGGCCAAGACGTCCGGGCGATGCGGCGGAAATCATTGCCAATGCGGATCTGGCCCGGTCGGTACTTGACTGGCAGCCTCGGCACAACGATCTGGATTTTATCGCGGCAAGTGCGCTTGCCTGGGAAAAACATCTGCAGAAGCGCAACGGCTGATGCGGGAGCTTGGTGGAACAATGAAAAGGTTTGGACTTTCTCTCAGCGGACTTGCGGCAACCTCGGTTTTGCTGGCCTCCCTGGCGCTTGGCACAACCCCGTCGCGCAGCCTTGACATCGGTGCTCTGGAGTCCTTGAGCCGCAATGCGGCATTCGACCAGTTTGTCGATGACCTGTGGCCGGAAGCACGGCGCAATGGCATTTCATCTGAGTTGTACCGGTCGGCGTTTGCTGGTGTGACACCGGACCCGCGCATTTTCGATCGTCAGACCAGCCAGGCTGAATTTGTCACGCCGATCTGGACCTATCTCGCCAAGCGCGTTTCTGCCGACAGGATCGCACGCGGCAAGTCCATGATGCAGACCCATGCCCGTGCGCTGCAGGCGGTGGAACAACGCTATGGCGTCGACAAGTACATCGTGGCCTCGATCTGGGGCATGGAAACCAATTACGGCAGCTATACCGGCAAAATGAGCGTCATTCGCTCACTTGCCACCATGGCGTTTTCCGGCGGCCGCAAGAAATACGGCCGCAAGCAATTGCTGGGAGCCCTCGACATCCTGCAGAGCGGCGACATTTCGCTGGACCAGTTTACCGGTTCGTGGGCAGGTGCCATGGGTCACACCCAGTTTATTCCGCTGACCTATAACGCCTATGCCGTGGACATGACCGGTGACGGCAAGCGCGACATCTGGAACTCAGTGCCGGATGCACTTGGGTCGACGGCGAACTATCTGAACAAGCGCGGCTGGAAGAACCACATGCCGTGGGGCTGGGAAGTTCGGCTGCCGCGCGGTTTCAATTATCGCATGGCCGGCAAGAAGGGCACTCGGTCTGTCGCGGCATGGGCAAAGTTGGGCGTGAAGCCCGCCGGGCAGCGCAGATTTGGCGTCGGCAAAGTCCGCGCCAGGTTGCTGCTGCCGGTCGGCAGGCATGGTCCTGCCTTCCTGGTCACAAAGAACTTCGATGCGATTCTCGCCTACAACAGGTCGAACTCCTATGCCCTGGCGGTGGCGCATCTGGGAGACAGGCTCGCCGGTCAGGGAGCGTTCGTGGCCAGCTGGCCGACCGACATGAAGCTGTTGTCACGGTCTGACAAGCGCGAACTGCAAAAGCTGCTGAGCGCACGCGGTTTCAACACTGGCGGCACCAGTGGCACCATCGGCCCCCGCACCCGCAGCGCCATCAGCAACTACCAGCATCGTATCGGGCTCACGCCTGACGGATATGCCGACGCGAGATTACTTGAGCGCTTGCGCCGCGGCCTGTAGACTGCCGACCCATGAATCAGCTTCTGAAAGTCGGGCAGCAGTTTCTGGCTGCAGTGGTGTTGGTTGGCCTTGCGAGCCTGCCGGCTCATGCCCAGCAAGCCGAGCAATCCGGAGATGTACCGGTTGTGGAAAGTGCCCAATCCAGCTACCTGCCGAGCCGCAAGCAGGTCTATGACATCGTCATCATGGGTGATGTCCTGGGCACCGGCCTGTGGGCGGGCATGAATCGGTTCGTCGAAACAGAAGACCGGGTCACCGTGACCGGGCGCATCCAGGAGAACTCCGGCCTGGCCCGCCCCAAGCTTTACAACTGGGCCAAGGCGGCAGACAACCTGCTTGAGTCGCGCCCCTTTGATATTGCCGCCATCATGCTGGGCGCGAATGACGCCCGCGACATCAACTCGTCTGCCGGGTTCCTGAGGTTCGGCAGTGACGAATGGCGCAAGGCTTACGGCCAACAGATCAACGCCCTGATAGATGCACTGAAAAAGCATCGCGTCGCGATCTACTGGATCGGGGTTCCGCCGATGCGCCGCAAGAGCTATCACAATGCCATGAAGGTCGTCGCCGAGGTCGAGAGGCAGGTGACGGCGGAACGGGGTGTGCGTTACATCGACCTGCAACTGTTGTTGAGCAACGAGGATGGGAACTACACCGACCGCGGCGATGACGGTACCGGCACGATCGTGCGAATCCGCTCGCGCAACGGCGTCAAGTTCATCGCAGGCGGCAATGACCGGCTGGCGGTTGAGCTGATGAAGCTGGTTCGCGCCGACATCGCCATTGCCGACGGCGCCGGCGGCGGTCCGGCGGTGGTTCCCCTGCAGGAAGAGATCATCCTGACCCCCGAAGAGCTGGCGGCGCTGCCGGCCTTTGTGGCTGAGCGCCCCGGCGATGAAAAACCGGTGAAGATCGAACCGGCGCAGCTTCCCGGCCTGAACTACACCGAGATTGCCCGGGTAAACGAAGACGCCATCAAGCGTGCGGCCAGGGAAGGTCTGACCCTGTTTGACAAGGTGCGCAGTTCGACCGTGCCGGGCAGCGCTGCCGAGCTTTTGTTTACAGACGGCATTTGGCCCGATGCGCCCGAGGAACGGTTCGACTCGTTCTCCGTGGCCAAAGATCCGGCCAGTTCGGCGCAGTAAAACGCAGATAAGCTCTATCTCGGCAATGTGGTGGCGCCCATCAGAAACTCGTCGATGGCGCGTGCAGCCTGGCGGCCCTCACGTATCGCCCACACCACCAGTGACTGGCCCCGGCGCATGTCACCAGCACTGAACACCTTCCAGCGGTTGGTCTGGTAGGCTTCGGTGTCCGCCTTGACATTGCCGCGCCCGTCCAGCGAGACGGACAGCTGCTTGAGCATGCCTTCATGCACCGGGTTTACAAAGCCCATGGCGAGCAGCACCAGGTCGGCCGGCAGTTCGAACTCGCTGCTGTCGACAGGTTTCATGGCGCTGTCGACCCGGATGCCATGCAATCGTTTCACCTTGCCCTTGTCGCCGGAGAAATGTGTGGTCATGACCGCAAAATCGCGCACCGCCCCTTCGGCCTGGCTGGAAGAGGTGCGCATTTTCAGCGGCCAGTGCGGCCAGCTCAGCGCCTTGTTCTCCATTTCCGGCGGAGCTGCCATGATTTCCAGCTGGGTCACAGACAGCGCACCCTGCCGGAATGACGTGCCGATGCAGTCGGACCCGGTATCGCCGCCGCCGATCACCACAACATGCTTGCCGTTGGCCAGGATCGGCGTAACGTCACCGAGATCTTCACGCCCGATACGCTTGTTCTGCTGGCGCAGAAAATCCATCGCAAAATGCACACCGTCCAGCTCCCGGCCCGGAACCGCGAGGTCGCGCGGCTGTTCCGACCCGCCGGCCAGCAGCACAGCGTCATGGCCGCGTTCCAGATCCGTGACGTCGGTATCTACGCCGACATGACGATTGCAGTGGAAGATGACGCCTTCTGCCGCCATCTGCTTGGCCCGGCGATCGATCAGATGCTTGGACATCTTGAAGTCGGGAATGCCGTAGCGCAGCAGGCCGCCGGGCTTGGCCTGCCTTTCGTACACATGCACGTCATGCCCGGCGCGGGCGAGCTGCTGTGCCGCGGCCAGGCCGGCCGGACCCGAGCCGACGATGGCAACCTTCTTGCCGGTCTTGTGTTCCGGCACTTCCGGCGCAACCCAGCCTTCTTCCCAGGCCCGGTCGACGATGGCGCATTCGATGGTCTTGATGGCTACCGGGTTGTCATCGATGTTGAGCGTGCACGAGGCCTCGCAGGGAGCCGGGCAGATGCGGCCGGTAAACTCCGGGAAATTGTTGGTGGAGTGCAGGTTGCGCGACGCTTCCTCCCAGTCGGAACTGTACACTAGGTCATTCCAGTCCGGGATCTGGTTCATCACCGGACAGCCGCTGTGACAATAGGGTATGCCGCAGTCCATGCAGCGGGCCGCCTGGGTTTTGACCTCCGTTTCGCCGAGCGGAATGACAAACTCGTCGAAATTCGTAACCCGTTCCGCAACTGGCTTGTAGGGCCGTTCCTGGCGGTCAAACTCCTTGAAACCGGTGATCTTGCCCATGCTACTTGCCCTCTCTCACGCCAATCAGCATCTCGCCGGTGGCATTTTGTGCTTCCATTTCCTTCAGTGCGCGGCGGTAATCGACCGGCATGACCTTGACGAATTTCGGCAAGTAGGTCTGCCAGTTGTCGAGGATCTCCCTGGCGCGCGCCGAGGCGGTGTAATGCGAATGATTGGTGATCAGCTGGAACAGCCGCTCGGCGTCGTGGCTGGTCATGTCGCCCTGCACATCCACAAGCCCGTGGCTTTCCAGGTCACCGGACTGGTTGGCAATGCGCTGCAGCAGCTCTTCTTCTTCCGGCACCGGTTCCAGGTCCACCATGGCCAGGTTGCAGCGCTGGCGGAAGTCACCGGCCTCGTCCAGGACATAGGCGATGCCGCCCGACATGCCGGCAGCGAAGTTCCGGCCGGTCTGGCCGAGAACCACCACGATGCCGCCGGTCATGTACTCGCAGCCATGGTCGCCGGTGCCTTCGACGACCGCCAGCGCGCCGGAATTGCGCACCGCGAAGCGTTCACCGGCCACGCCGTGGAAATAGCATTCGCCGGCGATGGCGCCGTACAGAACGGTGTTGCCGACGATGATCGAGTTTTCCGGCACGATGCCCGTGTTTTCCGGCGGGCGCACGACCAGGCGGCCTCCCGACAGTCCCTTGCCGACATAGTCGTTGGCTTCGCCGATCAGGTCCAGGGTCACGCCCTTGGCCACAAATGCGCCGAAGCTCTGGCCGGCCGTGCCGCGCAGGGTGATCGAGACGGTGTCGTCGGGCAGGCCGGCATGGCCGAAGCGCCTGGCGATTTCGCCCGACAGCATGGCGCCGGTTGACCGGTCGACATTGCGGATGGGCAGTTCAAAGCTGACCGGTTTCTTGTTCTCCAGCGCCGGGGCCGCATGTTCGATCAGCTGGCGGTCCAGTATGTCCTCAAGGTGATGATCCTGGGGTTCGCTGTGGCGGATGGGGATGTCCTTGGACACGGACGGCTTGGCGAAGATTTTCGAGAAATCCAGGCCACGTGCCTTCCAGTGTTCGATGGCCTGTTCCTTGTCGAGGAAATCGGTGCGCCCGATCATGTCATCCAGTGTCCTGAAGCCCATTGCGGCCATCAGCTCGCGGACCTCTTCCGCCACGAAGAAGAAGTAGTTGATGACGTGCTCCGGCTTGCCGGTAAACCGCTCGCGCAGATCCGGGTCCTGGGTTGCAATGCCGACCGGGCAGGTGTTGAGATGGCACTTGCGCATCATGATGCAGCCGGCGGCAATCAACGGAGCAGTGGCGAAACCGAATTCGTCGGCGCCCAGCAGCGCCCCTACAACCACGTCGCGGCCGGTGCGCAGACCGCCGTCAACCTGGACCGCAATGCGGCTGCGCAGTTCGTTGAGAACCAGCGTCTGCTGGGTTTCTGCAAGGCCGATTTCCCAAGGCGATCCGGCGTGCTTGATGGAGGTCAGCGGCGACGCTCCGGTACCGCCCTCGAAGCCGGAAATGGTGAGATGATCAGCCCGTGCCTTGGAGACCCCGGCGGCCACCGTGCCAACGCCGACTTCCGACACCAGCTTGACCGAGAT
>JBCCVY010000180.1:0-7610 GCA_039194725.1 Pseudomonadota bacterium | reverse complement strand
GTGTGAAGTGACGGTGTATTCCATTGCCGGATATCTGCGGTACACAAAAAGTGAGATACTCGAGGTGATGGCGGATTGTTGGGATTTGCGTAAATCATGGTTCCTGACAGCCGCACAGACAGGCTGGCGGAAACGCTATGCCAACTGGTTGAGAAACAGACTGGAAACCAGCCCGGCCGGCCCCGTCAGGCCGTAATCAACCAGGTCGGCGCATTGTGTGTCGTTATCGCCTGAGTGAGGCGTCTTGGACCAGCCAGTGGCATAGTTCAGAAAGCGTCAGGTTCTTGGCAGCAAGCTGACTGTCGAAAGTCCCACCCTCAAAACCTATTGCTGGCTGAGTGTTGGTTTCAATGACTGTGAATCCATCCAGACCTTTGCTTTGGTCCCAGCGCAAGTCGGTCCTGCTAATGAACCGGCAGCCGAGCGCATGATGTGCAGCTTCCCCGAGTTCCAGACATTTGGCTGTGATCTCTGACGGCAAGGCTGCCGGTGTCTTGTAACGGGCATGAGGCTGAGAATATTTCGACTGATAGTCCCAGACACCTGACTCGGTTTCGATCTGGGTCACGCCAAATCCCCGGTCACGAAGCACACCTACCGTCAGGTCCATGCCGGGAACAAGCTCTTCAACCAGAACAGTCTCCGCCATGTCCGGGTCTGGGGAGGGTGCCGGTGTGGCCTTGTCCCAAATGAACTGTATGCCGATGGAAGACCCCTCGAGATTGGGTTTCAGGACATAGGGAGGGTCCAAGGGATGACCGTCAGCCAACCTGTCCCGGTGTATGAGACGGCCTTTGGCAACCGGCAGGCCGTTTGCCTGGTAAACCGCGCGGCTGGCAGCCTTGTTCATGCCTATGGCTGAAGCATTCACGCCTGAATGGGTGTAGGGGATTTGCAGCCACTCCAGCAGTCCCTGAACAGCCCCATCCTCGCCCCAACGCCCCATCAGGGCGTTGAATGCGACGTCGGCGCGGGCTGCAACAAGCTGCGCAACGACATCATCTCCAGCGTCAATCCCGATAACATCGTACTCTGCGCCCTGCAGTGCGGAGACGCAGTTTTTGCCCATCATGAGCGACCCTGTTCGCTCAGCAGAAATGCCGCCCATCAACACAGCAACCCGTGTATTCCGATTGCTCACGCGAGCCGCCTTTCTGTATCAGGGTTGTTCCGAATAACTCTGGTATTGGTGCTTGCTCATATCTCACGCATACATTCATATCAACGGACATTCACGAAGCTCACCGTCCACAAAACTAAGGACTGTCTTGGTCGGTTTGGCCCAATCGAAATCATCAAGCACCGAACACGCGTCCCGGGGTGACTCAGGCGTTGGCATGAAGCTTTGAGCCAGTTTCTCCAACTGCAATTGGGTCGCTTCGTTCACCGTCCGCTTGCGGCTGAAGTCACGCGCCGGACCCCAGTAATCCCAAGGCAACGGTTCTGTGGCTGCAAGCGTGGCGACATCCTTGAGAACGTTTGATGCGGGAAACCAATGCCCGCTGATGCCGGCATAGAAAAGACCGCATGTCTGCGGGTCGATGTCACCATTGCGAATTGCCAGCCACATTTCACACCCGGTTTTGAATCGGGATCTGGGAACATCAGTGATGTCAAAGTCGATGCCGTGGCCCTGCCGCGCCCGCAGACCCAATTGCGCATCAAGCAGCCGCCAGCCGTCGTCCGTGCGATACTCGCAAAGCCAGTGATCCTCCCATCGGTTTTCGCGGAAATAGTTGACGAAACCGACGCGCAGCCGGGCATCGATGCCCAGCGACCGGAACTTGCTGGCGGCGATCAGCACAAAGTCGTGGCAGCTCCCGTACAGATATGCCGGCAGCTGGCGGTGCGCCGTGAACGGTCGGTTGTCCCGCTCCTTGGCGGTTTGAAACAGACGTTCAACCGTGCGCAGGTTGCGATCTGTTTCCGCGTAATCGGGAACGCCAAAATTCAGGAATCTGGCCGCCGCATGATGTATCAGAAAGTTCTCCAGACAGTCGGCCAATTCGCCTGGATGCGCGGGAAGATCATTCAGGCCATCGGCAAACGGTCCCGGATCCGACCAGGCCGTCTGTTGCGAGTAGCTCATCTCCGATCGTGCCTTTCCGCCATGGGATGCATGACATTGTGATCGCTCCAGCCTGCCGCGGGCGACAGGGTCAGCAACAATACGAGATGTCCGTTGACGGATCAAACCGGCTTCTGCTTATCAGCAGGTTGCATGTCCCGTCGTTGCCAGCAGGACCGAGTACACGCTGCGCGATGCGGTGATGAACAACCGGTTCAGCTTGGGCCCGCCAAAACACAGGTTCGACACTTCTTCCGGTATGAAAACCTTGCCCAGCAGGGTGCCGTCGTTGTGATAACAGTGCACGCCGTCGCCTGCGCTGGTCCAGATGCGCCCCTGATTGTCGAGGCGAAAGCCGTCGAATACGCCACACTCACATTCTGCAAACACCTGGCCACCGGACAGGCTGCCATCCGTTGCAACCGCAAATGCACGGATATGATGCTCGCCGCTGGTATATCGTGTGGCACCGGAATCGGCGATGTAAAGCGTCTGCTCGTCAAGCGAGAAGGCGAGGCCGTTGGGACAGGCAAAATCGTCGGCAACGCGTATGCAGTCTCCAGTGGCCGCATCGATGCGATAGACATGTTCGCCGTCAAGCTCGGGCTCAGCCTGAAACCCTTCATAATCGGATTCTATGCCATAGGCCGGGTCGGTGAACCAGATGCTGCCGTCCGAGCGCACGACGACATCATTGGGACTGTTGAAGCGCTTGCCCTTGTAATGGGTGGCGAGGGTGGTGACCGAGCCATCATGTTCTATCCGGGTGACACTTCGCGTGCCGTGCTCGCAGGCAACGACGCGGCCTTCCCGGTCCAGCGTGCTGCCGTTTGTATAGCAGCCAAGCCCGCTGCGCATGTCGCCAACCGCTCCGCTCAGTTCATCCCATCTCAGCCGGCGGTCGTTTGGTATGTCGCTCCACAACAGGCATCTGAAGGCTGGCGAATAGACCGGACCCTCCGTCCAGCGCCCGCCGGTCCACAACTGCTCTATGGGTTCATCCAGTTTGATGCTGCGGCGAAAACGGTCATCTCGGATTTCGTATCTCTGGTTTTTCATTGGCACTTTCCTGTCATCACGAATGGGTGCTATACTTTCCATAGCGCAAACGGCACGCTATGGAAAGTATAGCAAATGGTAAAAATACCCAAACCCGGTCATCCAGTCAGAGGGTCGCGCAGCGGTGCTCCGATCATGGCATTGTTCGACCTGATCGGCAGGCGCTGGGCCATGGGTGTCTTGTGGACACTCAGTGAGATCGGCCCGGCCACGTTTCGTGATCTGCAGGCTAAATGTGAGACCATCTCGCCCGCGGTGCTGAACCAGCGTCTCAAGGAACTGCAGGCTGCGCAGCTCGTGCACAAGGTCGCATCGGGCTATGAAGTAACAGCGATCGGCAAGGAGGTTTACCGAGACCTGGTGCCGCTCGGCAGCACGGCAAAACGCTGGGCCAGGCAGTTGTCGGACCAGTGATGGCAGCCCGGGCGCCCTGGATTAGCTGCAGGGTGCCAGCTTGAGCCGCATCAGGTTTCTCCTCGTGCCAACGACCTCGACAAACTCGAAGCCCATGTCGGTGAACGTGTCACAGATGCCCATGAACCGGTAACTGGGAGAATCTGCCGCTACCGGATAGGCCTCGAGCCACAGCGCGCCGTTGCTCCTGGCATAGTCGGTCGCCGCCGCAATCAGTTGCCGCGTGAGGCCCTGGCCACGGTGGCCCCGTTTCACGAAAAAGCACACCAATGACCAGATATCGTCGGAAGTTTCAGCGCCTCCAAGCGGCCGGTAGGTGGTCTTTGGCGCTATCGAGCACCACGCAACCGGGTCACCGTTCAGGTAACCGAGCAGCCCAACCGGGACGCGGTCATCAACGCGCCGCTTCATGGATGCCTTTCGGCCGGCCTTGCCGGGCATGTCCTGCTTGAATTCATTGCGGCGCCACGCCATGCACCAGCAGTAATGTGGTCCGCCACGGCTTTCGATCAGGGTTTCCATATCGGCCCAGCGTTCCGGGCTGACGGCGTGGAAATCCAGCTTCATCTGTAAGTCCTGCCCTTGAACACCATGTGATCCTCAGCAGATGGTCGCCCTCTCGTGTCGACAGCAATCCTGCAGACCGGTTTTCCCAGCGTCCGGGCTGCTCGTCAACTGACGGTCTGATGACAAGGAGAGGCAGGTTTTCTGTGACCTTACGCATCCGCAAGCTCATGTCACAGCGACCATTGGCCGGACAGGACGCCGATGCCCAGCGCCAGCATGATGCCTCCAAGTCCGGCAAACCCGAAGATGACCCAGCGCGTCAGCCGGTCTTCCTTTCTGCTGTGGACATTGCCGGTTGCGCTGTCGAAGTAGCCGTCCACCAGGTCACCTGTGGCATGCAGGGGTGGGTAGGTGCCGGTCTCGCTTGTCTGCTGCAGTCCCGCGTGCGGGCCGTGGGTGATTTTGTATTCAAGGTGGATATAGCTAGCACCGCGTTCCCCGGTGCGGGCATGGCTGTCGACGACCAGCAGCTTCACCGGTGTCCGGGTCCTATTGATGCGGCGCTGGATCAGGAAGATCCCGAGGCTGGCCAGCACAAAGAATCCGCCACCTGCAACAAATATGGCTGCCGCGACAAGATTCATGGTTTCAGCACGGCTGCCGCCGAACGCTGCCGCCGGGCATCACAGGTTGATCTCGCCGCTGAAGATCGCCCGGGCGATTGCCTGCTCGCGGGTGCGGGCGCCGAACTTGCGTCGTGCATTGGTGATGTATAGCCGGACCGCCGACTCGCTGAGCGACAGCCGTTCTGCGATCATCGAAACTCTCAGGCCAGCGCAAAGCCATATCAGGCATTCGCGCTCACGCTCGCTGAGCAACTGTTCCGCGCCCATGCTGCTGATCCCGAGCGCAACCATCCGTTCATAGGCCAGCACACCCGCCAGGTGCATTGTTGTGGCATGATCTTCATGCAGCGTCTCAAACCGCCGCTCCGGTTCACTGTTGGAAAAAATCCAGCCGCCGAACAGGTCGTTGCTGCCGTCGGACATTCGGACCGGGACGCCCAGATTATTGACGGCGCCGTTTTCAGCGGCGTGCTCCAGGAACATTTTGTGTTGCGCGGTTGCGCCGGGAAAGCTGGACAGGTCTTTGGTGACGATTTTCTTGGCGGTCAGCGTATTGCAGCTGAACAGCAGGAACGGATCAATCTGCCCAAGGCCTTCCCTGGCATAAGCATGCTGGAATTCGGGGCTGAAATTGGAACTGATGCGGGGACACTCAATTCGCCCGCCGGAGTGCCTTCCGAGCACCAAAGAGCAGCCGGTGTAACCGGTATCAGCGGCAAAGTCAGCCGTGTGCTGCCAGACAGCTGCTGAGTCCGGCAGTGTGGTCAAGTCGTCGACAAACCCCGCAAAGCGTGAATCCATGAAAGCGCACCCGCAGAAAGTTTACGTTGTGGGATGTTCACACCCATGGATTGCAAAAACAATATATCGATTCTGCCATATTGCGGTGTGCCTGCGGTTTTCGTCTGCTCGCCATGTGAGAGGTGCTGCGATCTCTCAAGAATCGGCGTCCAGGGGATCGAACTGATGAGCACATTCAGGGCTGTGACCTGTGCAGTGTCCATAATGGCGGCATGTCTGGTTCTGACTGCTGTCCAGCTGCCGGTGCAGGCGGCCTCACAGAGCTATTGCAAGAAGTACGTCAAGCAGGCGCTCGAACAGCAAAAGCGCAATATCGGCAACCAATGCGGCCTGACCGGCAGCTTGTGGAGCGACAATTTTTTCGTGCATGCCTATTACTGCACCGGCGCCAGCGAGGCCGCCGCCGCCAACAACCGCATATCGCGCGAAAACGCGCTGAAAGCCTGCAAACCCCACAGCGGCGCTCGGGAGGACTGCATCCGCATGGCGAGGTACGGGCTTTACCGGCTCAAGGAAAACCGCGATATGAAATGCGGCTACAAGGGACCGCTGGCCAACATCAGGACGCTGAAGGATTTCGTCAACCGCTGTGTGGAGGCCGGTGCCCTGTTCGGCCGGTTGTATAGACAAGTCGGCGCCACCGATGACTGTGCGGAGAGCAACCCGAGAGCAAACTCCGAGTTCTGTAGGTGGTATGGCCGCACCAAGGTTGACCTGGAGCTGAAGATCAAGTTCAGGGCTTGTGGCGGCCGGCCCAATGTAAACACCTCGGCCGCAGTCACCCAGGCGCAGTATCGCGACTGCCCGACCCGCTGGCGCGAAATCTCATTCGAACGCATCGAGCAGTTGCGGCGCAGGCTGAAGAAGATCTGCGGCTAGCAGGAATCTCCAGCGAGACGGCGATCAAGGGAGGTTGAAATGAATATTGGCATATCTGATGCGACCCATCGCAAAGCTTATACGCCAGGAGCGCTGGCGGCGGGAACGGTGTTCGCTCTGGCGGCGCTTGCCACACTCGGGACTGCTGCCACGGCTGAGCCATCCATCGATGCGGCGATGTTTGCCAATGGCAAGACCTATTTCTTCAAGGACATCGGCTATTACCGGCTGAACGGCAGCAAGGTCGAGCCCGGCTATCCCAAGCTCATGCGGCAATGGAAAGGCCTGCCGCGAAAATTTCAAAGCGGGCTGGACGCGGCACTGTACTTTCCCGAACGCAAGAAGATCTACTTCTTCAAGGGCAATCAGTACGTCCGCATCACCGGCAGCAAGATGGACAAGGGCTATCCCAACCTCATCTCCAGGGCCTGGCAGGGCATGCCGGCGCGTTTTCACTCCAACCTGGATGCCGCCGTCTACCGGAAAGGCCACACCTACTTTTTCAAGGGCGGCGAATATGTCCGGTTCACCGGCACCCGCATGGACAAAGGTTATCCCAGGAAACTGCCCGGCGGATGGGGGTTTCCCGGCGGCTTTCGCAACAACCTCGATGCAGCCTTCCAGTCCGGCAACAACAAGCGCTATTACGTGTTCAAGGGCAACCGCTATATCCGCCTGACAGATATCAAGCTCGACAAGGGCTACCCGCGCGCGTTGAGTGTGTGGAAAGGCCTGAGTGGCAATTTCGCCAACAACAAGCCCAAGCCCAAAGACGGCAGCAGCGGAAATGCCGGTGGCGCCGACAGCCCGTATGATCTCAGCAAGGGCATCCTGCCGGCCCAGATGTCCTGGCTGCCGCAGGTTTGTCCCAACCTGGACTTCTGCTCAAAGCTGGTGAGCCGCGCCTACGATGTCCAGTTGCGCAGCTACGTGCCGCCAAGGTTTGTGGCCATGGGCGGGTACGCCGACCTGGTGGCAACCCGCGATGTGCCCAAGTACGGTGTCCGGGCCGGCTGCCGCTTCGACAGTCAGGAATACAAGAATCGTATCCGTGACGACCAGACCTTGTGGGAAGAAGGCCTGGAGCTTGGCCAGGCCATTCTTGCCCAGTGGGGCGGAGCGCTGAAGGCCGCCAAGTCTGCCGTGGCCTCTTCTGTGGCCGGCGAGATCTGCACCATTGTCGATGACAGCAATTCTTGCCGCAGCACCTTGAAGGCGGCCATCACTGCCGGACTGAACGCCGGCATGGTCGCGCT
>JBCCVY010000179.1:0-7618 GCA_039194725.1 Pseudomonadota bacterium | reverse complement strand
TGTTTGCGTCTAGGGTGAAAAAGCGCCCGGATGAACTTAGCAGTAGGATCTTGTTGGTGGTTTCCGCATGCACTGCAAAACGTGCCTTGTCGCCATCCTTGTATGAAATCGTACTGGTGTCCTGGAGATGGCCCTTCAGCGCCCGGATCCACCCCTTTTCCGAGCAGACAACCGTCACCGGCTCTTTCTCGATCATCGCCTCTTCGAGATTGAAGTCGATTTCCGGTGCCTCGGCAAACTGGGTGCGGCGGACGCCCAGCTCGGTTTTCTTGCCAAACTTGTCCCGGGTTTCACGCACCTCAGCGGCAATCCGGCTCCACTGCTGATCTTCAGACGCAAGCAGCGCCTCCAGGCCTGCCTTTTCCTCACTCAGTCCGTCGAACTCCTTGCGGATTTCAAACTCTTCAAGCTTGCGCAGCGCACGCAGGCGCATGTTGAGTATCGCTTCGGCCTGCACGTCGGTGAGGTCAAAGCGTGCCATCAGGACCGGCTTGGGTTCTTCCTCGGCGCGGATTATGGCAATCACCTCGTCAATGTTCAGATACGCGATCAGGTATCCGCCAAGCACCTCCAGCCTGCGCGAAATGACGCCGACGCGATGGCGCGAGCGGCGAACCAGCACGTCCTTGCGGTGCTCAAGCCATTCCCGCAGAACTTCTGACAGCGACATGACCTTGGGCACCTTGCCGCCGGACAGCACGTTCATGTTGAGCGACAGGCGGCTCTCCAGATCAGTCAGCTTGAACATCTGCTCCATCAGCAGAACCGGATCGACGGTGCGGCTCTTCGGTTCCAGGACAAGACGGACGTCCTCAGCGGACTCATCTCGCACATCACCCAGCAATGGCAGTTTCCGCTCAGTCAGAAGTTCGGCAATTTTTTCAACCAACCTGCCCTTCTGCACCTGGTACGGAATCTCGGTAATGACAATCTGCCAGGTGCCGCGCCCCATGTCCTCGGTGGTCCAGACCGCGCGTACGCGAAACCCGCCGCGCCCGGTGCGGTAGGCTTCCGCCATCTGTGCCGGGGTGTCGATGATCACGCCGCCGGTTGGCAGGTCCGGTCCGGGCACAAACTGCATCAGCTTGTCTATGCCGGCATTGGGAAACTTGATCAGATGCAAAGCCGCATCACACAACTCACCGGCATTGTGAGGCGGAATGGCTGTTGCCATGCCCACGGCAATACCGGTCGCGCCGTTGGCCAGCAGGTTGGGAAAGGCCCCGGGCAGAACGACCGGTTCAGTGTCCTCACCATTGTAGGTTTCGCGAAAATCAACGGTATCTTCGTCGATGCCGTCGAGCAGCGCCATGGCCACATCGGTCAGCCGTGCCTCGGTATATCGGTAGGCGGCGGCGTTATCGCCATCAATATTGCCGAAATTGCCCTGACCCTCGACCAGCGGATAGCGCTGTGCAAACTCCTGTGCCAGGCGCACCATGGCGTCATAGACAGCCTGGTCACCGTGGGGATGGTATTTACCGATCACGTCACCAACAACGCGGGCACACTTCTTGAACCCCTGATTGGGGTCCAGCTTGAGCATGCGCATGGCGTACAGGAGGCGGCGATGCACCGGTTTCAAACCGTCACGAACATCGGGCAAGGCCCTGTGCATGATTGTCGACAGGGCGTAGGCCAGATAACGCTCTTCCAGCGCCGATCTCAAATCAACCGGTTCAATTCCCTCAGGAGCACCGGGAGGAGCCTGGTCAGACATGATTCGCTTCCTTCAATAATGCCCGACAAAATGCCGCTTTTCTGGTGATTCATGCAACATTTTCGGCACTGGCATCCCCGAAATGTGTGTGCTGCTCCGGCCGGCCTTAAGGTTGGGGCCGACGAGATCCGGAGATTTCGGCACAAATATTGCCGGGTCCCGGAAATGGCCGGCATTGCTATACCCGGTGAATCAGCACGTGAACGACGGGACGCTTGCCCCATTCTGTCTCCACCCGGCGACGGATTGACTGGCGCAGCTTTTCTTCAACCACTTCATCAATCTGGCGCCGTTTACGCGGAATCGATTCAAACACCTCGTCGACAATATCGAGCACCAGTTCGAAGAACTCATAACCGGCATCAGTGGCTTCGGGCAATCCGTCGAGCACCGCCTGTGGATCATCAGCCAGACGGCCGTTGCCATCAATGACCACGGATACCGCAACGACCCCAACATGTGCGAGCTTGCGCCGCTTACGCGCCGGACCCTCGACGCTGGGGACAATGATGCGGCCGTCCACGTGCAATCGCCCGCCCGGAACATCATCGACTATCTTGGCAGCGCCGGGCGCCAGCCGCAGCACCTGCCCTGCAGTGGCCGTGGCAGTGGCGGCAATACCGCATTCAGCGGCAAACTCGGCCTGCTTCATGAGATGGCGGGTCTCGCCGTGCATCGGCACAAGCAGCTTCGGTCTCAGCCAGCCGTAGAACTGGCGCAGTTCATCCTGACGTGGATGGCCGGATGTGTGAACCAGCGCATCATCAGAGGTAATGACATCAACCTGCTGTTCGGCCAGCTTGTTCAGCAATGCGCCGACAGACTTCTCGTTGCCGGGTATTGTCTTTGATGAGAAGATGACCAGGTCATCCTTGTCCAGCGTTATGTCGGGATGACTGTCTGCTGCAATGCGCGCTATGGCGGCTCGCGGTTCACCCTGCGAACCGGTGCACAGCAAGACGACCTTGTCCCGGGGCAGATACCCGTATTCGGTCTGGTCGCGGAAACTGTTGCCTTCCTTGAGAAGCCCGACCTCGCGCGCCGCGGCAATGATGTTGTGCATTGCCCTGCCCGCCACGACGATCTCGCGGCCATTGGCACGTGCGGCCTGTGCAACCGAGGTAATGCGCCCGACATGGCTGGCAAAAGTGGTGATCGCCACCCTGCCTTTGGCCTCGCCGATGATCTTCGCGAGATTGTCCGAGATTTCCGCTTCAGACGGCGAATGGCCTTCGCGCAGCACATTGGTTGAGTCGCACACGAGCACGTCGACGCCTTCGTCGCCAATCTGCCGGAAGCGCTCGATATCCATTTGCGGCGGAATGGTTGGCGTTGCATCAAGCTTCCAGTCGCCGGAATGGACGACAGTGCCGGCGCTGGTCCGTATTGCCAGAGCCGACGGTTCGGGTATCGAATGGGTGACAGCCACATACTCCACCGAAAACCCGCCCACTTCGACCGTGCCGCCCAGCGGCACGACCCGCAACGGCACTTCACCCAGCAGACCGGCTTCGGCAAGCTTGCGCTTCACCAGCTCGGCAGCAAACGGTGTGCAGTAGACGGGACAGCGCAACTTGGGCCACAGCCACGCAATGCCGCCAATATGGTCTTCATGGCCATGGGTCAGAAAAATGCCCAGGAGGTTTTGGAGTTGTTCCTGCAGGAAACTCACGTCCGGTAGAATAACGTCAATGCCGGGGTCCCTCTCGTCGCCAAACTTCACGCCGCAGTCGACCAGAATCCATTTGCGCCGGGCAGATGCGCCCAGCCCGTATGCATAGGCATTCATGCCGATCTCGCCCATGCCGCCCATAGGCAGCAACACCAGTTCAGGCCCTGGCTTCTTACGCGCCGTCATTACGTCCCCAGTCCACTTGCCTCAGCAACCGCAGCCAGTCGCTGATCTGCTTACCCGCGGGGCATGCAGCCCTTGCGGCGTCAGTTTCAATTTGCCTGCGCAGCATGGTCGGCTCACCAAGAGCCATGCTGCCCCAGCCATTCAACATCTCCGGCATGATGGGTCCACAACGAACCATCGTCCAGTGTCAGCTGCAGCGCGCCGGCATCACTCAACCCTGTGAAGACGCCCTGCTTGCCGCCTGCTACAGAAATCCGGGCGCCGCGCCCCAAGGCGGCGCTCATCCAGTCATCATGAATTGCGGCCAGTCCGGTGCCGTCTGCCCACTGCCGCAGGCGTACATCCATTGCGCCTCGCAACATCTCCAGCATTTCACGCGGCTTGGTCGCGACACCACAGCTTGACAGATCTGTCGCAGGCCATCGCGTATCGTCCGGATGATGCATCAGATTGATCCCGCAGCCGATAATGGCGGTATGCCCGCCTGGCCGCGTCTTTGTTTCTATGAGGATGCCGGAGATCTTCCGGCCGCCGGCCAGAACGTCGTTGGGCCACTTCAACTGAACAGCTATTGTGACACCCGCCTCAACAACGGCATCGCGAACCGCCAGTCCCGCGACGAGAGACAGGCTCGCGAGACGCTTCGGCTCCGCATCCGACGGCCATACGAGGCTGGCATACAGATTGCCCGGCCTGGACACCCAGTTGCGTCCCATCCTGCCTTTGCCGCTGGTCTGCTCGCCAGCAGCAATCCAGGCCGGTTGCAGTTCACCTCCCGCCACTCGCGCATGCGCTTCGTCATTGGTGGACCCGACACAGTCGTGCCAGACAACCTCAGGCAACCCGCCGGGATACGCGCTCACAGGAACAGTGATGCCGCTGCAGCATTGGCCGCGATGTTGAGCTGTTTGAGAACCAGGACCATGCCAACGGCCATTACACCGGCGGCAACGGCAATGACCCTTATCTCCATTGGTGCGGAATCAAATTCGTCGACTGGTTCGTCGAAATACATGATCTTGACGACCCGCAGGTAATAGAACGCCGAGACAACCGAGGCCAGGACACCGATAACGGCAAGCGTGTACATCTTGGCATCGATCGCAGCCAGGAACACGAAATACTTGCCGAAGAAACCGGCCAGCGGCGGAATGCCTGCCAGCGAGAACATCAGCATCGAAAACACGAATGCCATGACACTGTCATTGCGGGCCAGGCCGGCCAGGTCTGAGATCCGCTCTACCGAGGTGCCGCGCCGGCGCATGTAGATCACGCAGGCAAATGCGCCCAGGGTCATGATCATGTATATCGCCATATAAATGACCACGCCGCGCACGCCGGCCTGGGTGCCAGCCGCAAGGCCGACCAGTGCATAGCCCATATGACCGATTGAAGAGTATGCCAGCAGGCGCTTGATGTTGCTCTGGCCGATGGCGGCGAACGCGCCAAGCACCATCGAGGCTATCGAGATGAACACAATGACCTGCTGCCACTGGGAAACGGCGCCGCCAAACGCGTCATGCATGACGCGAACGAACACGGCCATGGCTGCCACTTTTGGTGCGGCGGCGAAGAATGCGGTTACCGGCGTCGGAGAGCCTTCATACACATCCGGCGTCCACATGTGGAACGGGACGGCTGAGATTTTGAAAGCCATGCCTGAGATCAGGAACACCAGACCGAACAGCAGGCCCAGGCCGACTTCATCTCCGGTTGCGGCGCGGGCAATGTCGGCGTACGCAACCGAGCCGGAAAATCCATAAATCAGCGAAGCGCCGTACAGAAGCATACCCGACGACAGCGCACCCAAGACAAAGTATTTCAACCCGGCTTCCGACGAACGCGCGCTGTCGCGATTGAAGGCAGCGACCACGTAAAGCGACAGCGACTGCAGCTCAAGGCCCATGTAAAGCGCAATCAGGTCATTGGCCGAGATCATCATCATCATGCCGACCGTGGCCATCATGATGAGCACCGGGTACTCAAACTGGTCGAGTTTTTCAGTCTTCATGAAGCTGGACGACATGATGATTGCCGCTGCCGATCCGAACAGGACAAGCATCTTCATGAACCGGGCAAAGCCATCCACAACAAAACTGTCGAGGAAGGCTCGCTGTGTTGCACCATCGGACATGAACACAACCAAGGCGGCGGTGATCGCCAGAGACGCAAGCGCTAGCGTGTTGATCAATTCCGTGGGATTGCGCCGGGAGAACACACCGAGCATGAGCAGCGCCATGGTTACAACTGCCAGGAAAATTTCCGGCAGCGCGGCAGTTGCATCGGCTATCGCTAGTATATTGCCCATTTGCCCGATCCTGACTTTCTCAATCCCTTTGAAGCAAATCCGCTGCGGCGTTTCTGCCCGTTCGCTTCAGCTAACATTGTCTAGTTTCCAACGGCCGCCGCTGCTGCGCGCACAACCGCCGACTGGGCATCGAGCGCCGTCTGCATGTCGACCAGCAGATTGTCCACTGAAGCGGAAATTGCCGTCATGACCGGCGCCGGATAGACACCGAAATAGACCGTTGCGGCAACCAGCGGCACCAAGGTCACGGCCTCCCGCGGCGTGATGTCGGCAATCGCCTTCAAACTGTCCTTCTGCAAGACGCCAAACACCACCCTGCGGTACAGCCACAAGGCGTAACCTGCCGACAGGATGACACCGGTGGTGGCGAAAAACGCCACCCAGGTGTTGGCCTTGTAGGCGCCGGTCAGGGTGAGGAACTCACCGACAAAGCCGGAGGTTCCCGGCAAGCCGACATTGGCCATGGTGAACAACAGAAAGATCGCCGCATAGGCCGGCATTCGGTTGACCAGTCCGCCATAGGCGGCAATCTCGCGGGTGTGCATGCGGTCATAGACGACCCCGACACACAGAAACAGCGCGCCTGAAATGAACCCGTGGCTGATCATCTGGAAAATCGCGCCATCAATGCCCTGCTTGTTCATGGAGAAGATGCCCATGGTGACAAAGCCCATATGCGCCACCGATGAATAGGCAATCAGCTTCTTCATGTCCTCCTGCATCAGCGCGACCAGTGACGTGTAGACAATGGCCACCACCGAGAGGGCAAACACCATCGGCGCAAACATCTCAGAGGCCAGCGGGAACATCGGCAGCGAGAACCGCAGGAAGCCGTATCCACCCATCTTCAGCAGGATGGCCGCCAGCACGACCGAACCGGCGGTCGGGGCTTCAACGTGGGCATCCGGCAGCCAGGTGTGCACCGGCCACATCGGCAGCTTGACGGCAAACGAGGCGAAGAATGCCAGCCACAGCCAGGTCTGCATCTCGGCCGGGAAGTTCTTGTCGGCCAGTATCTCGGCAATGTCGGTGGTGCCGGCATAGGAATACATCGCCATGATGGCCAGCAGCATCAGAACCGAGCCGAGCAGCGTATACAGGAAAAACTTGAAACTGGCATACACTCGCCGGGCGCCGCCCCAGATGCCGATGATCAGGAACATCGGGATCAGGCCGGCTTCGAAGAACAGGTAGAACAACACCAGATCCAGCGCGCAGAACACGCCGATCATCAGCGTTTCCAGGACCAGGAACGCAATCATGTATTCCTTGACGCGCTTTTCCACACCCCAGCTAGCGATAATGCACAACGGCATCATCGCCGTGGTGAGCAGCACAAACGGCATGGAGATGCCGTCGACACCGAGGTGGTACGTCATCAGGCCGCCGAGCCAGGTGACCTTGTCCTCAAGCTGGAAGCCCGGTTGTGCCGGGTCGAAGCCGTTCCACGCCAGCAAGGACAGTACGAACGTGATCAGGGTCACGGACAAAGCGGTTGCGCGCATGTTGCGCCGTGCAACGGCGTCGTCGCCCCGGATCACCAGGATGAACAGGGCTCCAACCATGGGCAGGAAGGTGATCGTTGATAGAATGTACCAGCCGGTCATCATTGTGCTCCTGCGAACATGTACCAGGTGATCAGGAATGCGGCTCCGAGCAGCATGGCAAAGGCGTAGTGATAAACAAAACCGGACTGCAGCTTCACGATGCGGCCAGCGGCCCCCATGACGCG
>JBCCVY010000178.1:0-7675 GCA_039194725.1 Pseudomonadota bacterium | reverse complement strand
GCTATCCCTACTACTACAACGACTACTATTACCGCCCACGCATCCGTCGGTCATACCGCCGGTCTTATCGCGGCGGCCGGTCCTGCCGTCGTGTGCACCGCGCCTGTGTCCGCCGTTGGGGCTATGGCGGCGGCAACTACGCCGGTTGCATGAGATACGAAGGCTGCCGGCCGAGATAGCCTGACAAGTCTGACATCAACAACACAAAAGGCTTTCAGATCCCTGATCTGGAAGCCTTTTCACATTTCACAAGAAGCTTGCCGCTTGCAGATCAGCAGAACTATGAGAATGCGCCGGCAGTGCCCTGGGTACAACCGCCAGCAAAGCATTTCCAGTTAAATGTCTTGATGCTTGTTCTGACCGACGGGCCGAAGTGTCCGCAAACACACCTGGCAGGGTGTCATGCAACCGTTCGTGCTTTTTTCTCCGCTTGCCACCACCCATTGGTATACCGCCGGACCCTTGGGTCCGGCGGTCATGAACTTTCAGACGAACCTGGACAGAACACTGGTCACCGTCTTCGACATCAGGCCGCGAGCTTGTAGAAGTCTGCGCGACGTGTAGCAATGAACCTTCGCGTGCGCCTTCAAATCAGGCTTGTCCAGTTCCAGTGCCGAACGCGCCACAATCAGTTGAGTAAGCATTTTTTCAGCTCCTTCTATTTTCACTTGAGCGCGACCCGACACCATAGTAAAAGACATCGAAAGCGCACTCAGTGCGTTTATGGGTCATAACTAGGCGCACACAGTGCGCTTTGTCAAGTAGTGAAGTGCATTTGGCCGTGGTTTTCACAAGTCAGTTTGGGCTCAGCCGCTGTGAAACCAAGCTGCGGCCACGGGAGAGACAAGGGTGAAACCAGTACAGTTCAGGCAGTGGCGCAAGAAACTCGGCCTAAAGCAAAAAGAAGCAGCCAGCTTGCTCGGCCTCAACAAGAGAATGATACAGTATTATGAAAAGGGCGAACGTGACGGCAAACCTGTTGAGATCCCGTTGTATGTGCGTCTTGCCTGTTTTGCCGTAGGGCAGAATGTTGCCGATTTCGACGGCGACAAAACTACTAGGCTCGACTGATTCTGCGGGCCGATTTCATCCTTTCGGTCTATTGATGACCGTGTTCAGCGTTGCTACGCTTTGCTCCAATGTTGGTGTGGGTGGAGGCAGAATATGCTTGTTGAAATCGGGCGTTCGAGCGAATGCAGACATGGTGTAGCCGTTGCACGCCGGATCATCGCCGCTTCGGAACAGCAATGGGCAGCAATTGTGCACGAGCTTGCGGCAAACCGGCAGCTCAGTCGGGCTGTACGGCAGATCAACCGAATGCTGGAAGATCCGAGGCATCAAGACCTTGCAAAGTCTGCATTGAACCGTATCGGCCTGATTCACGGCGCCTGACACGACCGCCCAAATTGCAACGATTGATCTGCTCGCGACCTTCTGCCCTCGTACCTGAATGTCATTGTTAACAATCAGCGCACCGGCCAATTCTGAACTTGAGGACAGAGGTTCACGCTTCATTGGCCACCTGGTGCCATGGACCGATTTTGACAGCGAGCTTGAAAATTTGCGCGAGGCGCATCGCAAGGCATCTCACCATGTCACAGCGTTTCGCCGAATGCTGCCGGACAACCGCATTGAGGAAGGTGCCAAAGACGATGGCGAACCGGCAGGCACCTCCGGCATGCCGGCGCTCAAAGTGCTGATCGGGGCAGATCTGGTTGATGTAGGCATAATAATTGTGCGCTACTTCGGTGGAACCAAGCTGGGCACAGGCGGTCTGGCACGCGCCTACGCCGGCACCGCACGGCGCACGGTCGAAGCGGCGACGTTGCTGCCGTGGCATCGTATCGTCAGCCGCACCGTCACATGCGCGTTTGAAGACATGTCATCCATGGAACAGCACATCGCGGCTGCAGGCCTCAACGTAACCGACCGGGTCTACAGCGACACCGGGGTCACAATCTCAGTTGAAGGACCTGAGAGCGCGATCGCAGCTATTGCCGCACACGGTTGAGACAGGTCAGGATCCGCCTTTGCGCTGATCCGGATGCAGACTGCTGCCGAGCACATGATCACTGCGCCCAATGACATCACCGCCGGAACCGACAATCAGCGAGTTGGGCGTTTTAACCGCCCTCGTATTCTTGCCGGGATACGGCAACGACGACAGGAAATGGCGCATGCAGTTCAGCCGTGCCCGCTTCTTGTCGTTGGACTTGATGATGGTCCACGGTGCATCGGCGGTGTCCGTGTAGAAGAACATGGCTTCCTTGGCTTCCGTGTAATCGTCCCACTTGTCGAGGGACGCGCGGTCGATGGGCGACAGCTTCCACTTCTTCAGCGGCTCAACCTCGCGCGACTGGAACCGGCGCAGCTGTTCATCTCGGGTGACCGAGAACCAGTACTTGAACAGCCTTATGCCGCTGCGCACGATCATGCGCTCGAAGTCAGGTGTCTGGCGCATGAACTCGAGATACTCATTGGCCGAGCAGAACCCCATGACCCGTTCGACGCCTGCCCTGTTGTACCAGGAACGGTCGAAAAACACGATCTCCCCACCGGACGGCAGATGCTCGATATAGCGCTGGAAGTACCATTGCGTCTTCTCGCGGTCAGTGGGTTTCTCCAGCGCAACGACGCGCGCCCCGCGTGGGTTCAGATGCTCGGTAAAGCGCTTGATCGTGCCGCCCTTGCCGGCCGCATCGCGACCTTCAAACAAAAGCACGATACGTTGATCCGTCGCCTTCACCCACTCCTGTACCTTCAGCAGTTCGACCTGCAATTCCGCCTTCTGCTTTTCGTAGGCAGGTCTGCGGATCTTGGTCTTGTAGGGGTATTCACCACCTTCAAACACCCGGCGAATCTGGTCACGCTGGTCTCCGGCAGCATCCTTAGCAATGTTTTCCGGTAATGCCTGACCGTTGGATTTAGCATTGCCCACAGGTGGCGTGTCAGTAGACTCCGCCGTCTCTTCATGAGATTCTTCTGCCATGAGACCTTCCTCTGATTGTAGTTCCCCAAATTGAAGGATACCAGAAAACCGCCACGTCAACTTTGATTTATGACAATTGTTTGACTGGTGCAGGAAACGTTGCATGACCACCGCCACCACACCTACCCCGGCCCCTTCTATCAACCCGATGCTGGTTATCGTATGCGGCTGTCTGATTGCCCTGATTGCGTTCGGCGCACGCTCCACCATGGGCCTGTTCACCGCGCCGATCACCGAGGCCAATGGCTGGGGCCGTGAAACCTTCGCACTGGCCATGGCCCTGCAGAACCTGATCTGGGGCATGGCACAGCCGTTCGCCGGAGCATTCGCCGACAAGTTCGGCACTTTCCGTGTCATCATCGCCGGTGCGATCATCTACGCCGCCGGCCTGGCACTGATGGCGATAGCCGACAGCGTCTTCCTGCTGATGCTGTCCGGCGGCCTGCTGATGGGGCTCGGCATTGCCATGACCTCGTTCTCTGTGATCATGGCGTCGTTTGCACGCCTGGTGCCGCCGGAAAAACGTTCATGGTCATTCGGCATCGCCACCGCGGCCAGTTCCATGGGGCAGTTCGTGTTTGCACCGCTGGGACAGGCGTTCATATCGGGGTTTGGCTGGCAGATGGCATTGCTTCTGCTTGCCGGCTCGGTGCTGTTCATGTTTGCGCTGGTGCTGCCTCTGCGGGTCTCTCGCGGCGGCGTGGCTCGCGATGAAACCGAGCTTGAAATGAGCATTTCCCAGGCGTTGGCGCGCGCCGCAGGCAGCCCCAGCTTCGTGCTGCTGACGCTCGGGTTTTTCGTGTGCGGCTTTCACGTCGCTTTCATGACGGTCCACTTGCCGCCCTTGCTGGTGCAGGAAGGCATTGATGCGCAGCTGGCGGCCTGGTCCGTCGGCATAGTCGGGCTGTTCAACATTGTCGGTGCCTACACAGCGGGCATTGTCGGCGGCAAGTACTCCAAGCGCTACAGCCTGACATTGCTGTATCTGGCCCGATCCGTGGCCATGGCCCTGTTCTTCGTGTTGCCCATAACGCCGCTGTCGACGGTTGTTTTCTCCGCATGCCTGGGATTGTTGTGGTTGTCTACCATACCGCTGACCATGGGGCTGGTGACCGTCATCTGCGGCACCCGGTACATGGCCATGTTGTACGGTGTTGTGTTCCTGTCCCATCAGGTTGGCTCGTTCCTCGGCGTGTGGCTTGGCGGCAGGCTGTATGACCAGACCGGCACCTATGACACGGTCTGGTGGACCGGCGTGGCGCTGGGCCTGTTCGCGGCCCTTATGCACTGGCCGATCAAGGAGGTGCGCGCCCCGGCGTTTTCCGTGCCGGGCGGCGCGCAGGTGTAGTGTCATGAAATGGCCCGGACACGGAACTGCCGGTGCACTGTTTGCGGCAATCCTGCTTGTCTCACTGGCCGGCTTTGCGCTGTTCATGCATCTCGGCCGGGTGACCCCTGAACGGTCCGGCACCATGCTGGCGGTGTTTCCGCCGTCCATGACCGAAACCGAAGTGTTCGCGAACATCATTGAGGCCGGCGGGCGGCCTGTTCGCCCGACCTGGATGCCGGGCACGTGGGTGACCTATGGCGACACCGCGGGATATGCCGGAAGACTTGAGGCGCACGGCGCGATCGGCGCCTACACGTCGGCGTCATTTCTGCCGCAACTGGCCGGTTGCTTTGCTTTTGTGGATGCAAAGGCGGTGCAGCTGTTCACCCTCGATCAGTAAGCCTACTCGGCCTTGTCCTCGGTGAGATCCGCCATGGTCAACCGCAACTGCTTCAGCTTGTAGTCGGCCAGCTTGTACTGCCAGCCCCCGGTGCGGTCCTTGACATCTTGTGTCGTGATCTTGTCCTTGCCGTCATTGACGACATGAAGACTCACCCAGTCATCGGCAGTGATGCGGAACTCGGTGGTCAGGCCGTCTGCCATCATCAGCCTGGTTCGCTGCACAACATCACCCCCCTGATCCTTGCGCACGTCCACAAAACTGACATTGCCCAGATCGGTGGCGGCATATCTCAGCGTCAGGTCGTTCTTCGGTTTTTTGCCGTCAGGGACCCCGTTTACCTCAAACTTGGGCTGGCCGCCTTCCGTCACACCGGTGCGCCGCACCATCAGTTCCGGGCCGCCTGCAGGCTGGAATGTCGCGCGCACCACATGATCGACATTCATGTCGGTGATCGCGGTATCGACCCAGGTCTCCAATTTCACATCCGCATCGACTACACCGCGGGCCAGCCAGCTCTGGTCGTTATCGGGCAGCCGCACATACTGGCCGTCGCCAACGGCGCCGCCCAAGCGGCCGCGCGCCTTCTTGCCCAAAATGATCTCGCCGACATTGTCGCCACTGGCATCTTCAAACCGGATCAGCCGGCTCTTTGCATCCTTGCCGTCCGGCGCCTCCACTTCGATCAGCGGATACTTGTCGGCGCGGGCAGTCTTGGCATCGAACTTCTCTAGGCTGGCCGTCGCCACGATGGCGGTCTGGAACTTGCCGCCCTTGACCGGGTACCCGGACCCGCCGAGCGCATAGGATGTGCCCGCCCGTTCGATGCGAACGCTTTTTTCAGCCTGGGTCAGGACAATTGCGGTGACGTCATTGGCTTTCGGCAACAGGTCGGGCAACAACCGCTGACCGCGCTGCGCTTCTTCATACCCCGACAAATTCGCCTGCAATTGCCAGGCGGCACCGGCCACCGACATGGCGGCCGCAACCGCCAGAACTATCACGCTGCGAGGTGTCACTGCCCAGCCTCCCTGGATTTCGAGGCGCTGGCCCGTGCCCGCCTGCGCCACAGCAGGAACAACCCGGCCAGCGCAATGAACATCGGAACAACG
The DNA here is from genome assembly GCA_039194725.1 of Pseudomonadota bacterium. Taxonomy (GTDB): domain Bacteria; phylum Pseudomonadota; class Alphaproteobacteria; order Rhizobiales; family Aestuariivirgaceae; genus Anderseniella. The sequence continues at coordinate 1,844 of JBCCVY010000178.1, read as the reverse complement.
GCGATATTGGTGACCTTGACCCTTGTTCCCAGCGCATCGATGTCGGCCCGCAAATTGCGCTGCACTTCGCGCAGGCGCTTGCGAACGGTGAACATCTCGGTGCGAAACTCCTCGATAGCCTTCTGGTCGGCTTCACTCAGGGTCACTTCACCATCCTTCGACCGCGACAGCAGATCGGTGAGTTTCTTCTGGGTTTCCTGCAGCCGTCTGTTCAACAACTGCTCCTGTTGCCTGAATCTGGCATTGGCATCTGCGCGCAACTGCGCGACCCGGGTAAACAGGCGCTGCTCAACACCGCGACCGCGCAAACCCGCCAGCGCCTGGCCACCGGCCATGTCCTGGATGGCGTTGATCAGGAAATTGGCATTGCCGGCACGCGGAATGACCACCTGTTGCCCGTTCGACTGGCCAACCTCAGCCCAGAATGAATCAAACAGCATGTCGGCATCCGACACTGCCAGCACATTCACCGGTCCCGATGCCACGTGTTCCCCTTCAAGCTTGGCGTCCGCAGGACGGCCGTCCTTGAAAGAGGACTTCGCCTCACCGCGTATCCGGGCCGCCAGCACGCGCCGCTGGCCGTCCGGCAGAAACGTCTGCAGCATCTCTATGGGGTTCGGGTTGCGCAGCTTTTTCACCTCGATCATCGCGGACCGGGCTGAGCTGGCGATCAGCGGCTGGAAGCTGGTGCCGGCTTCATCAACCGGTGTGAGTGATCCGGCAGATGCAAACAGCAACGACGATATCTGGTTGAAGATACCGTCGGTCCGCTCAAAACTGGTTTCCGCCATGGCCAGCCAGGGCAGATAGTTGACGATGGCCGGCTGACCCTGGTTGTTGAACTGCACCTGCCGCGAATTGTCGATATCGCCGACAACCTTGTCAGCCTCAAGCTGCAGGCCCCACGCGGCCATCAGGGCGGTGAACATCGGGTTGCCCTGCAGGTTGTCGCGGGCCGATGGCAGGACTTCCGAGTAAGGATCTGCAAATACGATCACCGGCTTGCCCGCCAGCGCATACTGGTCGACGGCATAGGCCGTCTTCTCGTTCAGTTCGCCGGGCGCAACCAGCAACAGAAGGTCGGCATCTTCCGGTACCGCATCAAAGGTCGGCGACAGAAACTCGACGTCGAAGAAATCCCTGAGCTGGCCGAGGACAGCCCAGGCCGGAATACGCTGTCCGGTCTGCGGATTGACATTGCCGGCAATCGGCAGCCGGCTCATGAGCGCGACTTTCTTCTTGCCCGCATTGGCGAGCTTGAACACCATGCGGGTCAGGTCAAGCTCCAGAAAGTTCTGCCGCTCCAGCGCCAGGAACGGAATGATTTCAAGCTCATCGGTGGAATTGGTGCCGGCCAGACCGAAAAACGCAGAGCCGTTGCCACCCGGCAGTGGCGCGCCTTGCAGGCCGATGGCCGATGCCTCGTCCTCTTCGTCGGTGAACCGTTCTGCCTTCACCAGCGAGACCCGCAGTTTCCCCGCTGACAGATCGGCATAATGGCGCAGCATCGACACAACGCGGTCATAATGCCGGCCGTAGGTCGGCACCTGTGTGCCCAGTTCCGGTGTGTAGAAGAGCCGGATCGTCACCGGTTCGTCCAGGCCCGACAGCACCGAGCGGGTCGCATCAGACAGTGTGTAAATGCCGCCTGCCGTCATGTCCGCGCGGTAGCGGCTCAAGCCCTGCCCAGCCCACAAGTTAACCCCGACCAGCGCAATGGCCGCAAACACCAGTGCGGCCAGGCCAAGAGTCGATCTGGATGCGGATTGCAACATGCCCCTCACCCGGCCTTCTTGAGTTCGACCGCCACTGTGGTGGCGAACAGCCAGAATGCGATCATGGAG
>JBCCVY010000177.1:0-7725 GCA_039194725.1 Pseudomonadota bacterium | reverse complement strand
GCTGGCCCAGGAAGCCGGCCGGGCCGCATCGACGCTTGAAGCGCTGCGGCTTCCCGGTGCCGCCTGTCTGCTTGATGTCCTGAACGCCACCGATGGCGTTCCTTGTGAAGACTTGCGGCCGGGTTCAACGCAGGCCCCGTGCTGGCAGGCGGAAAATCCGATGTGTCCACTGCTGGTCGGGGCTTTCATCTCCGACCTGGGAGCATTGTCGCAAGAGGTGAAGTTGCGCCGGGTCCACAGTCCGCTGCTGCTGGTGCCGTTTTGCCTGATGGCATTTGAGAATGTCGTCTTCAACTGGAGCGACTGCACCATTCGCACATCGGATGAAGGTCTTCATGTACAGGGCGAGATAAAAACCGCGCTTGCCGATAAGGTGTCGATCGAAGACAGTGCGCCAGCTCGGCAAGCCAGCCACTGCTGGCAGCCGGGAGCCGTGGACATTGCAGACGAAATATGGGAAGCCCTGTCGGCCTTTGCCCATCGCACCTATGTACCCGCCAGCGAAGCTTCGCGGCTCAAGGGTGCCGGCGCAGGGCTCACCGACAACGACTAGACATCATTTCCGGCTCCCATCATGGCCCAACCGCCGCTTTTGACATTGCAGGACATCACCTTGACCTTTGGCGGCCGGCCGCTGCTGGCGGGCGCGGACCTGAGCGCGTCTACCGGTGAACGTATTTGTGTGGTCGGGCGCAACGGATCCGGCAAATCGACGTTGCTCAAGATTGCCGCCGGTGATGTTGAGCCGGACGGTGGTGAGCGGTTTCTGCAACCAGGCGCGACGGTCAGATATCTTCCCCAGGAGCCGGATTTTTCGGGTTTTTCGACCGTCCGGGAATATGTTGTGGCAGGTTTGACGGACGGAGATGACGGCTATCGCGCGCAATACCTGATGCAGCAATTGTCACTCAGCGGCGATGAAGACACCGGCCGGCTTTCCGGCGGCGAGGCGCGTCGGGCCGCGCTCGCCAGAGAGCTTGCCCCGGAACCCGATATCCTGTTGCTGGACGAACCGACCAACCATCTTGATCTGCCGGCCATCGAGTGGCTGGAGCAAGAACTGAAAACGCTGCGGTCGGCGCTGGTGCTGATCAGCCACGACCGCCGCTTCCTGGAAAACCTGTCACAGGCAACGGTGTGGCTTGACCGGGGCACGGCGCGGCGCATGGACCGGGGCTTTGCCCATTTTGAGGCCTGGCGCGACGAGGTGCTTGAAGAAGAGCAGCGCGAGCAGCACAAGCTGGACCGCAAGATCGTTCGCGAGGAGCACTGGTTGCGCTATGGCGTTACCGCCCGGCGCAAGCGCAATGTGCGGCGCCTGGGCGAACTGGAAGCCTTGCGGGAAAAGCGCCGCACCGCGCTGCGTGCGCAGGGCAATGTCAGCCTGGCGTCCGGGGATGCGGCGGCATCCGGCAAGCTGGTGATTGAGACCAGGGGGTTGTCCAAGTCTTTCGGCGACCGCGCCATAGTGCGTGATCTGAACCTGCGCGTGCAGCGCGGTGACCGGATTGCAATCACCGGGCCGAACGGCGCCGGCAAGACAACCCTGATACGTCTGATCACCGGACAATTGGCGCCGGATGCCGGCACCGTGCGGCTCGGCACAAACCTTGAAATCGTGTCGCTGGAACAGGACCGGACATCACTGACTCCTGGAACAACCCTGCGCGATGCGCTGACTGGTGGTGGTTCCGACCAGGTGATCGTCAACGGCGAAGCACGCCACGTGATGTCGTGGATGCAGGACTTCCTGTTTCGCCCCGAACAGGCTCGCACGCCGGTCGATGTGCTGTCCGGCGGTGAACGAGGCCGCATCATGCTGGCGCGGGCGTTGTCGAAGCCGTCGAACTTCATGGTGCTCGACGAGCCGACCAACGACCTGGACCTGGAAACGCTTGATCTGCTGCAGGAACTGCTGTCGTCCTATGCGGGGACGGTGCTGCTGGTCAGCCATGACCGTGACTTCATCGACAAGGTGGTGACGTCAACACTCGCATTCGAAGGCAATGGAGTATGGCGTGAGTATCCCGGCGGCTATTCGGACATGATGCGTCAGGCTGGCACGGCGCGGGCGCAGGTAAAACAGGCCACCGGTGTGAAATCTGCTGCAAAGTCGGCCCGGCCTTCCGCCGTCACGACACCGGCACCTGCCGCGCAGAAGCGAAAAATGTCGTTCAAGGACAAACACGCACTGGATACACTGCCAAAGGAAATCGAGGCGTTGGGCGACAATATTGCAGCGCTGCAGGAGAAAATGGCTGCTGCGGACTTTTATTCAGCCGATCCTGAAGGGTTCAAAAAGGCGGCAGCCGACCTGGAGGCGGCCCAAGGCCGGCTTGCAGAGGCGGAGGAGCGCTGGCTGGAACTGGAGATGCTGCGCGAAGAACTTGAACAGCCCTAGACGCGGAACTTGGCGATTGCCGCCTGATTCCACTCCATACCGCTGCCTGCCCGGTCGGCCGGCGCAATGGTGCCAGCGGCGGAAACGGTTGTCGGCTCTTGCAGGATAGCTCCTGCAACATCAAGAACCTCAACCATGTGAGCCGTCGGGGTCGCCGACATCAGATGGGCCGAAATCTCCGTGAACAGGTGGCTTGAAACCGGCATGGCCTGGCCATGGGCGAGAGCGGCTGCGTCCTGCCAGCCGGTAACGCCGCCAATCTTCATGACGTCCGGCATGGCATGGTCACTGGCGCCTGCGTCGAGGCTGCGCTGCATGTCGGCAATGCCCCACCAGTTCTCGCCGGTCTGAATGGGTATTGTTGTGCCGGCACGGACCTGTGCATGGCCAGCATTGTCTTCGGCGCGGGCCGGTTCTTCCAACCAGGCAAGCCCGAACCGTTCAAGCCGCCGGGCGCGTTCGATGGAAATCACCGGGCTGAAGGCCTGGTTGAAATCAATGGCCAGCCAGATGGGTTCACCGGCAGCGGCACTGTGCATTGCCTCCAGCACTTCTTCGTCCTGGGACGGGTCAGGATGACCGGCCTTGATCTTGAACGCCCGGTAGCCTGATTTCATCGAAGATTCGACCTGCCGGGCGGATTCGTCAGGCGGCATCTGCCCCATGCTGTCATAGGCGCGCACGGCGGTTGGCGAGGCGCCAAGCAACCGGCACAGCGGCAGGTCAGCCGCGCGGGCAAGGCAATCCCACAAGGCCATGTCGATGGCGGCGGCAGCCATGCCAGCAAAACCTTGATTGCCGGCAAGGCGGAATCTGCCCTGGACCGTTGCTGCAACGGTGCGCGGTGCCACTTCGTGTCCCCTCAGCAGTTCGCCAAGGTCCGCCAACAGGCCGGCAACAGGCTGCAGCGCCATTGGCGTGTACACGAATACATAGGCGCAGCCCGTGACACCGATATCGGTTTCGATGTCGAGAAGAACCAGCGGTGCTGCCGTTATGGTGCCCGATGCCGTCTTGTGGGGGATGGCCAGGGGCGGTTGTACGCATGTGACGCTGAACGATTTGATTTTCATGGCAACCGGCTCCGGATGTTCTGGTGCCACCTTGCCCCATCCAGGCATCGCTGTAACCGGCAAACGCCGTTCTTTTCCGCTGTCCGGTCGCGAGCGCGCTTTACCTTTGCCTCAACATCCCGCATTGGTCTTGCATGCCGGAAGAAATGCACGTGGCAGAGGAAACATGACCGGTTCGCAAAACCATTATCTCGTCGGTGTCGATACCGGCGGCACCTATACGGACGCAGCGGTCATGGACGCTGCCAGCAACGAGGTGCTGGCCAGCGCCAAGGCGCTCACCACACGCGGTGACCTGGCCGTCGGTGTCTGCGAAGCGATAGAGCAGGCCCTGTCGGCCCTGGGCGGTGATACGGCGCATGCGGCGTCACAGGTCGGGCTGGTGTCGGTGTCCACCACCCTTGCCACCAATGCGGTTGTCGAAGGTCACGGGTCACCGGTGTGCGTGGTGCTGGTCGGCTTCGATGAGACCATGGTGCAGCGTTCGGGCCTGAGCTCTGCGTTTCCCGGCCTGGTGGTCGAGCGCATTGCAGGCGGTCATGATCATAATGGCGGGGAGGTTGAGAAACTGGATGTTGGCGCGCTTGCCGACGTTGTCGGCAAGCACGGCAGCAGTGTTGAAGCCTTTGCCATTGCGTCGCAGTTCGCGGTCCGCAATCCGGCCCATGAACTGGCAGCGCGTGACTTCATTACCGGCAAAACCGCCTTGCCGGTCACCATATCGACTGAGCTGGCATCTGCCCTGGACGCGCCCAGGCGGGCGCTGACGGCGGCGCTCAATGCACGGCTGATCTCGCGTATTTCGCTCCTGATCAAGGCGGTGCAGCAGGCCATGCAGCAGTTTGGAATCGATGCGCCTCTGATGATGACCAAGGGTGATGGGTCCCTGGCGCGGGCTGAAACAGTGGCGCTGCGGCCCATCGAAACGGTATTGTCCGGACCCGCCGCCAGCCTGGTCGGAGCGGCCACCCTGTCGGGCCTGAGCGACTTCATCCTGTCCGACATGGGCGGGACAACAACCGATCTCGGTGTTCTCAAAGACAGCCGTCCGCGGGTCAACGAGCAAGGTGCCGATGTCGGCGGCTGGCGCACCATGGTGCAAGCCATCGATGTTCGCACTTTGGGGCTTGGTGGCGACAGTGAAGTTGCGTTTGATCTGAAAGGTGGCGCCAGCGTCGGCGCCCGCCGCTTGGTTCCTGTGTCCCTGATCGCCAGCAGGTTCCCACATGTTGTACAGCAGCTTGAGGACGACATTTCAGATGCTGAGTCGGGCTCAATGGCGGGACAGTTCGTCATGCTGCCGCTGGGGCGGGTGCCGGGTGACGGGCAGCTGGCCGGGTTGTCGAGGCGCGAGCAGGAGGTGCTGGCCAATGTCTCTGTGGAACCCCTGCCGCTGCGCAAGCTGGCGGCCGGATCCGGCGCCCAGCGCACGCTGGAGACCCTGTCGCGGAAAGGTCATGTGCAGCTTGCCGGCTTCACGCCGTCGGATGCAGCCCATGTGCTGGGACTGCAGGACAACTGGTCGCGTGAAGCGGCTGTTCTGGCGGCACGGTTGCTGGTGCGCAATGTGCTTCAGAAGCCGCCGTCGGAAGAGCTGACAACTTTGCTGGCGCACAGAGTTTGGGAGGAGACCGTTCGGTTAACCGGGCGCGCGGTACTGGAAACGGCGCTGGGCCATCATGCCATTGAACCCGGTGGTGCCGGTGGCCTGATCGACGTGGTTTGCCGCGGCGAAGGCCGGCGCTCACTGGCGCGCGTGTCTATTTCTCCCGAGGTGCCGGTAGTGGCTGTCGGGGGGCCTGTAAAGGTCTACTATCCGGAAGTCGGCAAGCGGCTTGAGTGCGACATGGTCTTCCCGCAATCCTGCGAAGTCGCCAATGCGGTCGGGGCCGCAACAGGCATGATTGCCCGCACGGTGACGATCGAGGTCAACGGCAACGGGGCAGGGGTATTCAGGGTGCACGGTCCAGAAAGCGTATCGCAGTTCGCCAGCGCTGCCGCCGCCATTGACGAAGCCAATCGGCTGGCACGCGAGACCGCTGGCGCACAGGTCAATGCCATGGGCGGCGGCCAGGTCAGCTTTGCCGAGGACATCCAGAAGTTCCTGCTGCCGGATGCGGTCGACGACAATGGCCTGCTGCGGGCAACGATCAAAATCGAGGCAACGGCACGCCCGGCGCTTTCGCTTTGATGATCCCGGCGGTAGAACGGAGATCATGGATCACAAACGTCTACTGGCATCCTTGAGTGGTGACGAGCGCAGACACCTGACGTCCCTGTCGGATGGGCCGGGACTGTTCAAGCTTGGCCAGCATATGATCTCGATAGGGCTCCTGGCATGGTTGATTTTGATCGAGACACCGGGTTGGCCGGTCCTGATGCTGGCGCTGGGAATCCTGCAGGTGTTCCTGTTCACTCTGCTGCACGAGACGGTGCATCGGACACCGTTTGAAAGCGTCTGGCTCAACAAGTTGGTCGGACGTGTGTGCAGCATCGTGCTGATTCTGCCGGCAGACTGGTTCCGGTATTTCCACCTGGCCCATCACCGGTTCACCCAAGAGCCTGACAAGGATCCGGAGTTGGCTGAGCCGAAACCTGAAACCTTGCTGCAATATGCTTTCCATGTCTCTGGCTTTGCCGTGTGGCGGGGGCAGATAACGGTGCTGCTTCGCAATGCGCTTCAGGCAAACAGGGACAGTTTTGTGCCGGCGCGTGGAAAGACGAGGGTGATGCGCGAGGCGCAGGCCATGCTGGCGCTGTATTCCGGGCTGTTGGCCGGATCGATCTGGACCGGGTCTGCCTCGCTGCTGTGGATATGGCTTGTGCCACTGCTGGCCGGGCAGCCGTTCCTGCGGCTGTACTTGCTGGCTGAACACGGACGCTGTGCGTTCGTGGCCAACATGTTTGAAAACACCCGCACCACCTTCACCAACCGCCTGGTGCGCTGGCTAGCCTGGAACATGCCGTACCATGCCGAACATCATGCCTATCCGGCGGTGCCGTATCACAAGCTGCCGGCGTTTCACGCCGCGACACGTGAACACCTCAAGGTAACCGAGGACGGCTATGCGCGGTTCAATGCGAAATTTGTGAAACAGCTTGGCCGTTAGAGCACGAAGCTCTCTAGGCATCTACGATCAATCGGGCGCCGATCAGGCCGAGAAAACCGCCCATGGCCCGGTCGATCCAGGTCTTGGCGGCGATGTAGGCATCGCGGGACTTGCGTATTGAAAACAGCATGGCGACGATGGCGTACCAACCGACTTCATTGCCAAACACGATGATCACAGCCGCCACGTAGACCCACAATGGTGAGTGGGCGGGCAGCAACGCCACGAAAATCGAGCCGAAAAACACGATCACCTTCGGGTTGGCCAGCTGCGTGGCAAGGCCCAGCATGAAGGCCGGCCAAGGCCGTACCTGTTTCTGCCTGGCCGGATCCAGGTCCACCGGGTCGCCGGCATGCCGCCACAGCATGATGGCCAGAAACAAGAGATAGATGCCGCCGGCGATCTTGAATGCAGTATAGGCCCAGGCCGCGTGTTCAAGCACAATTGCCAGGCCGGCGATTGCTGCAGTTGACCAGATGATGGTCCCGACGCCCAGGCCGAGCACCGCTGACAGGGCGACAGGCCGCGGGTTCGACAGGGCGAGCTTGGAGATCAATACGAATGACTGGCCCGGGCTGATGACCGCCAGTAGCTGTGCCGCCCACAGGGTGATCAGGGGGATCAGGAATTCCATGCTTGTTCGATCTTCACAAGGTTATTGAATGTCGCTGCGTGACATATCCATGATCTTGCGGACGCTTGCAAGCTGTTCGGTGAGGGCGGCAATATCGATATCGCCGAGCAGGCTGGACAAGTGCGCCACGTCCCGGTCCATGGCGCTGATCGCCCGATCGCGAAACTCGCGGCCCCTCGTGGTGATCCATACGGTCTTGCTGCGACCGTCATTCGGGTTGGGTTTCATATCCACAAGCTTGTGCTTTTCGAGGACCGAAAGCGTATGGGTCATGGACGTCTTCGGTACCTGAAATGCTCTCGAAATGTCCTGCGGGGTGCGGCCATCCTCAACCCGGATCAGATGGTTCAGCACGGAAAAATGCGAGACCAGCATCCCGTCCGGCAGGCGGCTTTCCAGAATGGTGCGGCTGAGCTGGCTGATGATGCCGATCTCGTTGAAGAAGGTGAAGTAGGTGAATCTGGTCTTGTCATCCATGCGCTATACGGGTCTCGAGTGGCCACCGGG